>NZ_AP031500.1:782500-1082500 GCF_042847215.1 Gilvimarinus japonicus | reverse complement strand
CGTAAAACCCAGCGAAATTCGCGACGCCGCACCCGCACCGGACGAGAACACCAACGGCAGTACGCCCAGAACGAATGACAGCGCCGTCATTAACACCGCGCGAAACCGTAAGTGCGCGGCGATATAAGCGGCATCAAAAATCGACTTGCCCTCGCGGCGCTGCTCCATCGCAAACTCCACGATCAAGATCGCCGTTTTTGCCGACATACCGATCAGCAACACCATGCCAATCTGCGCGTATATGTTGTTGTCGAGCCCAGCCAACTGCAAGGCAAAAAAAGCACCGAAAATGGCTACCGGCACCGCCAACAAAACGGCAACCGGAATCGTCCAACTTTCATATAACGCCACTAAAAATAAGTAGACAAACAATAGCGCCAAGGCGAATAAAAACGGCGCTAAATTACCGGCATCAATCTCTTGCTTAGACTGCCCCGACCACTCATAGACAAACCCTTCGGGTAGATATTGCGCAACCCGGTTCATCGCGGCAATCGCTTGACCGGAGCTTAAACCGGCCGCGGCCTCACCGGTGACCGTCGCGGAGCGATACAAATTAAAGTGATTAATACTGGTGGGCCCTTGCACAGGCGACAAGCTTGCCAAGGTCATAAGCGGTACCATCTCACCGGCATTATTGCGCACGTAATAGTGGCGCAAGTCGTCTGGCCCAAGGCGGTACTGACTATCGGCCTGAATCATCACCCGGTAGGTGCGTGAAAACTGATTAAAATCGTTGACATAAAGAGACCCCAGATGTGCCTGCAAAGTAGTAAAAATATCGCCAATGGATACGCCTTGCGCCTTGGCTTTGGTGCGGTCCACATCAAGAAAATACTGCGGCACATTAGCGCGGTAGGTACTAAACACTTGACTTAATTCCGCGTCGCTATTGGCGGCATACACTAAGCCGTTCAGCGCTCGGGCCAGTGCTTCAGGCGAGCGTCCAGCGGTATCCTGCAGCTGAAACTCAAAACCGCTAGAGGCACCCAGGCCGGGAATGGGCGGCAAGTTAAAAGTCATCACCCGCGCCTCTGGCATAGCCCAATATAAGCCTTGCAACTTTTGCAGCAACGCGGCAACGCTTAGCGCAGGCTCGGTGCGATCTTCCCAGTCATCCAACACCACAATGCCAAAGCCATTGTTAGAGCCCACACCACCCAGCAAGCTAAAGCCCGCAACCGAAATAAAATCACTCACCCCAGGCTGACGCAGCGTCATCTCAGTAATGTCCTCCAGTACACGCACGCTGCGCTGGCTAGAGGCAGCATCGGGCAGTTGGACATCGACAAACAGGTAGCCTTGGTCTTCATCGGGAACGAACCCAGTGGGCACATTTATGGCTAACCAGGCCAACGCTGCAAACAATAAAACGACAGCCACGCCCATACGCCCAGCGCGCTTTAGCAAACCGCCAATGAGTGCTTGATAGCCTCGAGTTAATGCTGCCAGCCCCTTCTCGACCGGCGCCATTACCGCAATCGGTTTGTTTTCAGGCTTTAACAAAACAGCACACAGGGCGGGGCTTAAGGTTAATGCGTTAATGGAGGAGATTAGCACTGCACACGATATCGTCACCGAGAACTGCTTGTATAACTCGCCGGTTATCCCGGGCATAAACCCCACCGGAACAAATACCGCTAATAACACCAAGGTGGTGGCAACAATGGGGCCGGTAACCTGCTTCATACTTTTTAAGGTCGCCTCGCGAACACTGCAGCGCTCTTCAGCCAGAATTCGCTCTACGTTCTCGATGACAATAATGGCATCGTCGACCACGACCCCGATAGCGAGCACTAAGCCAAAAAGTGTAATGGTATTGATTGAGTAGCCCAAAATCAGCATACAAGCGAAGGTACCAATTAAGGAAACCGGAATCGCAACGGTTGGAATCAAAGTCGCACGCCAGTTTTGCAAAAATAAAAACACCACCGCAATTACAAGAAATATCGCCTGTACCAGTGTTTTCACCACCTCCTCAATCGACCGTTCGATAAACCGGGTGGAATCAAAAATAATTTTAAACTCAAGCCCTTCTGGCAAATTGGCTCCGAGCTTAGCCATCACCTTGCGCGCCGCTGTAGCAACAGCGGTGGCATTTGCCTCTGGCAACTGGTACAGCACAACAAATGCCGTTTCTTTATTATTTAATTTAGATTGAATACCATAACTTTTTGAGCCCAGCTCGATACGCGCCACGTCCCTAACGCGAACCAAGGCGCCTTCATCATCAGCTCGCAAAATAATATCGCCAAACTCTTTGGTATCTTCCAGTCGCCCCCGCGCCTGAATACTGTATTCAAATTGTTGTGCATCGGGGGCAGGATTTTGGCCAAACTTACCCGCAGCGACAATCAGGTTTTGCTCGCGCAGCGCATTGGTAATATCGGTTACTGTAATATTGAGTGCGCTCATACGGTCGGGGTTTAACCATAAGCGCATGGCATAAGACTTATCGCCCATCACGTTGACGTTGGCGGCACCGGGGACTCGCGCTAACGGCTCGACTAAATTATTAGTCGCGTAGTTACTTAAATACAGCGCATCCATATGCTCAAAGCCGGGCTTGGCAATCAAGTTAATCCCCAGCAGCATATTAGTGGCTTGCTTGCGCACCCGAATCCCTTGCCGTTTAGCCTCTTCGGGTAAAAAAGGCTCCGCCAAAGCAACTCGGTTTTGCACATTCACCTGCGCCATATCCACATCAGCGCCAGCGGCAAAGGTAATAATGATATTAGCGGCACCGTTGTTGTTAGCGGTAGATTCAATGTACAGCATGTCCTCTACGCCATTAATTTGCTCCTCCAGTGGTCGCAGCAGTGAGTCTTCGACTACCTGAGCGCTAGCGCCAGGGTAAGTGGCGGACACTTGTACTTTAGGTGGTGTGAGCTCTGGATATAGGTTCACCGGCAACAGGGTGATGGCCAACAACCCCACTAGCGTGATGACAATCGATATGACAAAGGCAAACTTGGGGCGGTATATAAACGTCCTGCTAATCATGGCAATTCCCTATCGGGCGATTATTCGCTATCGGCGGCAATTGCGCCGGTCACCGGATCCACATCACGCACCTCAGGTGCAACAACGATTCCGGCATGCACTTTTTGCAAACCGTCAATAATGATGTGCTCGCCCGCCTCTAAGCCATTGGTAACCGCCCACATTGGCCCCAAACGACGCCCCATTTGCAGGATACGCTGCGCGACTTTGTTGTCGTCGTCCACCACCAAAACCGAGTAGCCATCTTGCCCGGACTGTACTGCCGCCTGAGGGATAACCGGCATCGTCTGCTTATCACGCCCTTCAGCCAGCACCGTCACATACATCCCCGGCATCACGAGCCCACGGCTATTGGCAAACTCGGCACGTAAGTTCACAGAGCCCATGGTTGCGTCAATTTTAGTATCTGCAAAGGTGAGCGTTCCGGGGCGGGGGTAAATATCGTTGTTAGGTAAACGCAAAGCGATGTCTACCGGCGAATCTTGATTAATACTGTCGGCACGGTGGCGCTGTTGCAGGTAGGATATGTACGCACTCTCTTCCAGCTGAAAGTTAACGTAAATTGGGTCGGACGCGCTGAGCTCAGCCAAGGGCTCGCTGGTGGGGCCGACGATTTCGCCCACGTTATACCGCGCTTTACCCACAAGGCCCGAGAAAGGCGCGCTGATGCGAGTGTAACTTAAGTTAATATGGCTGTTTTTGAGGTTTGACTCAGCGGCTTTTAAAGCCGACTTTGCCTGACTTGCCGCCGCTTTCAGCTTATCGAGGTCTTGTTGACTCAGATAACCGTCCGGAGCCAATTGTTTGCCGCGGGCGAACTCTTTTTCTGTGCGCTCCACCTCACTCGTAGCGCGCTCGAGCTCAGCCTCGGCACTTTGCAAGGCAGCGCGATAAGGCGCATCGTCAATTTCAAATAAGAGCTGCCCGTCGCTCACTAACGCTCCCTCGACAAAGTGTCGCGAGATCAACTCGCCCTCTACCCGGGCTTTTAAATCGACTTTTTTGGATGCCTCAGTGCGACCGACAAACTCTCGGTAGGTGCCCACAGGCTTTGCCGTAACCTCATACACCACAACTGCCGGAGCAGGCGCACTGGCGGCGTGATCCGCTTTCTCGGAGCAGCCAACCGCCGCAATCACAGCGATACTAAACAGCAAAGCGTCCGCAATGCGAGCCCTCTTGCTGTTATCGACGCATTCCCTACCCGCCAGATCTATTGCCCCAACTGCACCCTTCATAAGCGAATCCACTTTGCTCTGTCGTTGTTACCGTTAGGATAGACGCAGATTGAGAGAATTACCGCTTGAGGAGGCTAAACAAAGCGATTCCAGGCGATAACCGCCCAGACAAACACACACAAAGCAAGACTGACCATTACCACAGCCGAGGCGATATCCTTTGCCCGCCCTGACAGCTCATGCAGCTCCGAGCCGGTACGATCCACCACCGCCTCCACCGCCGAGTTAACCAACTCCGCCACCAAAACCCAAAACAAACTGGCCACCAGCAAAATTAACTCGATATGGGTTTGCGCCAACCACCAGGCCAGCGGTAACGCCAAAAGCGTTAATACCACCTCAAGACGAAACGCCGCCTCATAGCGCCAAGCCGCCGCCAAGCCTTGCAGTGAGTACACTGTCGCGTGCTTCAAGCGCGTCCAACCGCGCTTGCCGGGCTTATTCATGCAATAAAACTCCTTCACTCTGTCACACGAACGTCACAGTCCGGTGGTATCTCTTAGCCAACCCAAACGGATCGGCAAAAACGGATCAACAAAAACGGGTGAAACTATGAATGCTTTTTTGCAAAGAGTCCACCAGATCGACACCTTGGCGTTTGTCTGGCTACACGTCACCAAGCAGTTTCCTTACCGGCGCACAGTGCGCTGGATCTCTCGCTGCGGCGATGGCCCTTTATACACCCTAATCGCCTTGGGCTTAGTGGCCTTTGAGGTACCAAACAGTCAGGCGTTTTTGTATATGGGACTCACGTGTTACGCGCTGGACGTCAGCCTTTATCTGCTGCTTAAAAATGCCATAAAACGCAACCGCCCTGCCGCCACCATCGATACCTACGAGGGGTGGTTTACCCCCTCCGATCAGTTTAGCTTCCCCTCTGGCCACACCGCTGCAGCGTTTGTCTTCGCATTCTTGGTACTTAATTTTTACCCATTATTTGCCATCCCCGCCTATGTGATGGCCAGTTTGATTGGGGTGTCTCGGGTACTGCTGGGTGTGCACTTCCCCACGGATATTTTAGCCGGCGCAGCGCTGGGCACCGGCTGCGCTATTTTGGGCAGCCTACTGTATACAGGAGTCATTGGGTGAAGGTTCTGTACGGCGTTCAAGGCACGGGCAACGGTCACCTAACGCGCGCGCGCTCTATGGCGCGGGCATTTGCCCGCCACAACATTGATGTTGATTGGGTGTTTTCCGGACGGGCACGCCGCGACTTTTTTGATATGGAGGCGTTTGGCCACTACCGCTTATTTAAAGGTATGACGCTGCAGACCTTTAAGGGTAAAGTCAATATGCTTAAAACCCTGTTTAAAAGTGATTTGTTGCAACTAAGGCGCGACGCCCGGACACTCGATTGCAAACAGTACGATTTAGTCATCAGCGATTTCGAGCCCGTCAGTGCGTGGGCGGCAAAACGCGCGGGGGTTCGAAGTTTAGGCATCTCTCACCAAAGCGCTTTTTTATACCCGATCCCCAAGCGCGCCAACAATATTATTACCGATCTGTTTATGCGCTGGTTTGCTCCCTGCGACACACCGGTTGGCGTGCACTGGCACCATTTTAATCAACCTTTATTACCACCTATCGTCGAACCATCGAGTCATGCGGTAAGCGTCACTTGCGGACAAATTTTAGTGTACCTGCCCTTTGCCGAGCTGGATGATATTGTGGCTCTGCTTGAGCCGGTCAAAAACGTCGACTTTTATATTTACCACAAACTTGATCACCCCATTGATCAAGGGCACTTACACCTGCGGCCGTTTTCTCGAAGCGGTTTTCAAGATCATTTGCACAGTTGTGAGGGTGTGATTTGCAGCGCCGGCTTTGAACTTCCAAGCGAGGCCATCGGCCTTGGCAAAAAAATTCTCGCCGAGCCGGTCGTACGACAAATGGAGCAACAATCCAACGCCATCGCATTAGCGCAACTGGGTTATGCGACAACCGCTTCGCCGTTAACTCAAGCGGTAATTGAGCAGTGGTTGCAACTACCGATACCCGAGGCGATTCCCTACCCCGACGTATCGGCGGCCATTGTGGAATGGATTATTAACGACAGCGCACAAAACCTGCCAGCACTTAGTGCTAAGTTGTGGCAACAAGTCCCCGGAGTGACCCAACCAAATAAATTGGAGTTAGCGAAGTGCGAGCCTCTGAGGGTCGTCGACCTCTGAAGATACTCAACACGATTGAAAAAACAAAGAGTAAAACAAGACAGGGCCAAGGCGGCCCCGCTCAGTGGCTAACCAACGAGTTGAACCACCTGCCGATCATCGACTAACACTGGTTGCAAGCGGCTGTCGTGGCGGGTGGTATAAGCTCGCCAGCGTACCAGCGCGCCGCCGGCCAATAATCCGGCAATCGCCGCCAGCGCAGTGACACCTTCACGGCCAATACCGTAGTGTGCCGCCACAGTTGCCGCTAACAGTGTCAGCAGCGGCAAAAAATACACAAACAACGAGCCGTTAGCGACCACCTCTTCCGGCACCCCCAGCTGAATTTCGTCGCCGATGTGGTAATCGTCCGCTGAGCGCCCCGCCAAAGACACCCACAAATAACTCGTATGCCCGGTGAGCTTAGCCAGCAGGCTTTGGCCGCAACCTTTTTGCGCTGCGCAGCTGCCGCAGGTAGAGCGCTGAATCGTCTCTACCCATAAGCCGTCTGGCTCGACAGCAACGACACTACCGGTTTCAAGCAGCATAGCTAACCTCTCGGTTGGGGCTGGGCAGGCGCTGTGTCATTCACACCGATAGACTGCGCCATTCTTTCGGCAACCGCTAGCGGAATTTCGCCCACGACCGTCACTTGGTATGTTTGACCGGCACGGGTCAGCCCCTGCATATAAAAATTTGTCGCGCCGCGCTGAGCGCGCCCTTCGATCACCAGTTTGCCTTCAACGGGATCCAAAAATATCGAAAAAGTCGATAAACCATCGGTATACATTAGCATCTCGGTATCGGCATGCACTACCCGCTGCCCCGAAAACGCAAAGCCTGCTGGCAGCCAGCTCAATGCCCACTGCGACGGTGCGGACGCTAGCGGTTTATTACAGCCAGACACTTTATCCGCGTCAACCCGGTGGACAATACCGGCATCGCGCTCCGTGGCAAAATCGGACACCGCAAGGCCAGTTTGCAAATCAATAAACTGAAACTGCTCGACGATTCGCTGATGTTCATCCACCAATAGTGTTTTTAATAGCAGCCCGGTCTCGCGATCGACGCTAAAAAAGTAACCAAAACGAAACGTATCTCGCGGCACCACCTGCAGCACCGTAGCCAGCCGGCCGGCCACCCGCTCGACCCCGCGAATTGAAAAGCTGTACAGACGATCTAAACTGGAAAAATTGTCTGCCAAACCACTAAGCTTACCGGCAATAAGCTGCTCTGCCAGTGTTTCGCACTGGGTGGTGTGGCGCATCACGGCCTCGCGCTCGGGGCCATTTAGATAATACAGCCGCTGATTTTCCGTATCGCCATCCACCCAGTGCTGTAACTGAAAGCTCTCGGTGCCGGCATTATTTTGGTAGGTAAAAGTGCCGCGATAATTCAAACTTTGCTGACGCTGTGACATGTGCTCCAGCAACTCGCGTACCGAGGGCAGCTGATGAGGACTGGAGTCCAGCCCGGTATCAACCATTTGCTCTTGCTCGGGTGCGGGTTGACCAGCGGTAGGCTCTGCCGCATCGGGAGCGGCGGCCGAGGAATCATTGACAGAGGCCGCCTCAGGCGGCTCGGAGGGGCTGCTCTCGTTCTGAATCTGGGCAAACCCCAAGGGGCTCAACAGCAACAGCACGAAGCCGGCGAACCGACGGTGCGACATACATTACTCTTCTTCGATTAAAGGGACCCGGGCGTAGGGCAGCATACCCTGTGCGCTATTAACCGCCGCGTGATCGGTGTGCTCTTCGACCAACTGATTTAAATAGGCGCGAATCTGCTCGTTCGATACCTTAACATCGGCGCGACGAGGCTCAAACACCACTTGGCGAGCCCGCTGCGGTTGATAACCGCCCATCTCGGCACTGACCTGCTGCGCTGGCAGGGCCGGAGCACCATAACCAATAGGCAGCGAGTTGTCGGGGGCACTGATGGTTTTTTCGCCGCTGTCGGCGGCCATAGTGTTAGTCTCTGGCAGAGTACCACCGGCTTGATAAAGCTGAGCACCGATAACAATAGCGCCCGTTACTGAGGCGGCTACCGCCACCCGACCCAAGCCTAACCACCAGCGCGATACGCCCGCGACAGTGCCGCTTGCCGTTTGTTTCGCGGCGCTTTTGCTGGACTCAAGCTCAGGGGTTGGTTCTTCGGCCAGCGCTGCACTCAGTTGATCGGCAAAACCAGAGGGGGCCAACTCGGCGGGCAAGTCGCCGCGCATTGCCGAGCGCGCCACTTGGTAGCGGGACCACTTAGCTTTGAGCGCATCGCCCTCGCTGGCTTTGAGGATTCGCGCCAGCTCTAGCTCGGACGCCTCGTTATCGGACAGTGCCGATAGTGATTCTGCCAACTGAGTATCTAAAGACTGCTCTGTCATGCTCGCGTTTACCTATATACATGCCCAATATGGGCCAAATGGGTGACAACCAAGCTCGCCGATTACAACGTTAAGTAGAACGTGTTTAGGGCTGCTAAACATACCCCACACCGACCGAGATTACAAAGATTTACATCTTGCTTATCCTGTCTGACACAGCTTTTCGTAAAAGGTTCAGCCAAGATTCAGGTTCGCATCATTTTTTATTCTGCCCGATCCAGCAGCGGCGCAATGCGCTTATCGATCGCCTCACGCGCACGGAAGATGCGTGAGCGCACCGTGCCTACCGGGCAATCCATGATCGCAGCGATATCCTCATAGCTTAGCCCTTCCATCTCGCGCAAGGTTACCGCCGAGCGCAGATCTTCTGGCAGCGCCGATATCGCCTCGTCAACGGCCGCCTTGATCTCATCGCACAGCAGGTTACTTTCGGGGGTGTCCGCGTCTTTTAACAGATCGGAGCCGGAGTAATACTCGGCATCATCGACCTCTACATCTGACGAAGGCGGCCGGCGCGAGCGTGAAACCAAGTGGTTTTTCGCCGTATTGATCGCAATGCGATACAGCCAAGTGTAAAACGCACTCTCACCACGGAAGTTGCCCAGCGCACGATACGCCTTGATAAACGCATCCTGCGCGACATCCTGTACTTCAGCATGATCACGAATGTAACGACCAATAATAGAAAATATTTTGTGTTGGTACTTTACCACCAGCAGGTCAAACGCGCGCTTATCACCTTTTTGCACACGCTCGACTAACTGCTGATCAGTATCCGGCGCAGATTGCGCTGTCATCGTCTAACCCCCAAAACACCCCGCACACGCGAGGTGACTTACAAAACTGTGAGCAAACCAACCTGCAAAAGCCAGATCAGCGGGTGGCATCTTTATGCGACGCCGGTAGCACCTGTTACGCCGCCATTATATAGCACTGCCTTCACTCTATAGCGCAATGTCGAATTTAGTGCCCAATAGACATGCCGGCGCTATAAGAAGTTCCACGCTGATTATACGTGTTTATAACTGTGTACACTAACGCCTTACGGCCCGACAACCGCAGAGGCGATAATAGCCCACCCCAAACTCGGATCTTGATATACTGCTGCCCCCCTTGGATCAAAGACCACACTATGAACCAACACTACAGTCACGATGTGCTTATTATCGGCTCGGGCGCTGCGGGGCTCACCCTCGCACTGCAGCTCGCTGACCGCGCCCGCGTCGCGGTACTAAGCAAAAGCGCCATTAACGAGGGCTCGACCTGGTTTGCCCAAGGCGGCATTGCGGCAGTGCTCGACGATCAAGACTCGGTAGAGGCCCATGTCGCCGACACCTTAGTCGCGGGTTCTGGCTTATGCCACGAAGACGCGGTGCGCTTTACCGTCGAGCGCTCACGCGGAGCCATCAAGTGGCTGATCAACCAAGGGGTCAATTTTACTCGCGAGCATGACTCCAACGGCTATCACCTTACCCAGGAGGGCGGCCACAGCCATCGGCGTATTATTCACAGTGCCGACGCCACCGGCCAAGCGGTGCACAGCACCCTAATCGACCGAGTACGCAGCCATCCTTCAATCGAAATTTTTGAGCACCACGTAGCCCTTAACTTAATCAGCCAGGCGGATGCCGACTCACGCAAGCTGCGCTGCAGCGGCGCCTATGCCCTATCGCGCGAGGCCGATCACGTTCATGTGTTTCAGGCTAAAGTGGTGGTTTTGGCCACCGGTGGGGCCAGCAAGGTGTACCTTTATACCAGCAACCCCGACAGCGCCAGCGGCGACGGTATCGCCATGGCGTGGCGAGCCGGCTGCCGGGTAGCCAATATGGAATTTAACCAATTCCACCCCACCTGCTTGTACCACCCTAAGGCTCGCACCTTTTTGATTACCGAAGCCCTGCGCGGTGAAGGCGCTTATTTAAAGCTGCCTAATGGCGAGCGATTTATGCCGCGCTTTGATGAGCGCGCCGAGCTAGCACCACGCGATATCGTCGCCCGCGCCATTGACCACGAGATTAAGCGCCTGGGTTGCGACTGCGTCTACCTGGATATCTCGCACAAATCCGAGGCCTTTATTGCCGAGCACTTCCCTACGGTTAAGGCGCGCTGCCTAGAATACGGCATCGACATTACCCGCGACCCTATACCCGTGGTGCCGGCCGCCCATTACACCTGTGGCGGCGTAGTGGTGGACCGCAACGGCCAAACGGACTTACAAAATTTGTACGCCATTGGCGAAACCTCGTTTACCGGTCTGCACGGCGCCAACCGCATGGCATCCAACTCACTGCTGGAGTGTATCGTTTACGCACAATCGGCCGCCGAGCATATCTTGCTTAAAATGGACGACCTAAACGAGCCGGACCAATCCCCCAACTGGGACGAAAGCCGGGTGACCAACTCCGATGAAGATGTGGTGATCTCGCACAACTGGGATGAGCTGCGTCGTTTTATGTGGGATTACGTGGGGATCGTGCGCACACACAAGCGGCTGGAGCGCGCCACCCACCGGATTAAACTGCTGCAAAAAGAAATTGCCGAGTATTACAGCAACTACAAAGTCAGCAGTGATTTAATCGAGCTGCGCAACTTAACCACGGTCGCCGAGCTGATTATTCGCTCGGCCATGGAGCGCAAAGAGAGTCGCGGCCTGCACTATTCGCTGGACCATCCACGTCAAAGCACAATCGCCCGCGACACTATGCTGGTACCCACCAATTTTGCCGGGCAAGACATTATTGTCAGCAAAAGCCCCGTCGACTAATCAACCACACCCGCAAGCGGCGCAACTCATCGGGCGCCGCGCTATCGGTGCAGAGCAGCAGCGGGTGTGTACCCTGCTCGTCAAGAAGCGTCAAAAAGGTGAGTGTCCGCCATAATCGAGTGCCACCGACGAGTCGGGCGGGCTTTAGCTCTGCGCCGACACGCCCCAGCCACCAACCTTCCGAGTCGCACTGCACACGCCAATACTGCTCGGCTTGCCAGCGCAACCTAGAGGCCAGCTGCCAGACAAGCAAAACGCTGACCGTCAACGCTAGCAGCGCAAAAGCGCCCCCTAAGGCCGTCAAGCCCAACGTGAGTAACGTCAAGACAGCGTAAACGATTAAATAGCAATTGCGCAGATAACGTGACGGGCGCACGACCATGGTAAATGGCTCTGCCCGCAGAGAGGGTCGCCGATGCTCAGGCGTCGTCTGGCATTCCGGTGTTGTCGCGAACAATTTGTACAATCCTTTGCAGCTCGGGGTTGTCTGGCTCGTGGCGGTGCAGCAGCCAGGCAAACATATCTTGGTCTTCACACTCTAGCAGCTGCTGGTAGCGCAACTGATCTTCCGGCGCGAGTGTCGGGTAAACATTATCCAAAAAAGGCAGCAGAATCAGATCCAACTCCAGCATACCGCGCCGGCTGCCCCAAAATAAGCGATTTCGCTCCACGTACATACCCCGTATTAATGTATATCTAACGATAGCAGGCCGCAGTATAACGCACAGCTCGCCGTAACCACACTGGGCGATGACCAATCAACGGACAAAAAAAGAGGCAGCTAGGCTGCCTCAGTACTAGGGACTAAAAGCGATCAAACACCTTAATCGTCTGACTCAATTTTGATGGTGCGAATCATCGATTGGCCGCGACGGTAAAAGCGAATAGGCACTAACTTGTCTTCATCTAAGCCTTTGACGATCTTGCGGTACTCATCCAGATCTTGCACCCCGTCATAACCCAGCTGAACAATCACGTCACCAGGGCGCAGACCGGTGGCAGCCGCGGCCGAATTGGGCTCGACTTGACGCACCAACACACCACCATCGAGGTTCGAGCGCTCGCGATACTGTTCACTCAGGGGCTCAAGCTTCAGCCCCAACCGGTCGAGACCGGCGGCATCGCCATTGCGACCGCCAAAGCTTGCCACCTCTTCCGGATCAGAGTCGCGCTCACCCAACGTTACATCCAGAGATTGCTTTTTGCCGCCGCGCATTACCGTCAGCTCAACCTCGGTTCCCGGCGCCATGCGCCCCACCAGTTGCGGTAAAACGCCTGAATCAAGTACCTCGGCACCATCAAACAAAACGATAATATCGCTGGGCTTAAGGCCGGCCTCTTCGGCCGGGCTACCCGGCTCCACATCATTCACCAGGGCACCGATCGGTTTAGACAACCCAAACGAGATGGCCACATCGCGGCTCACATCAGAAATGGCAACACCCAACCAACCGCGCTGCACGCTGCCGCTATCCATTAACTGCGCCACCACCTCAGAGGCGACGTCGGCGGGGATCGAGAATGACAAACCATTCGAGCCGCCCGAGCGACTGTAAATTTGCGAGTTAATCCCGACCACCTCACCTTTTAAATTAAACAGCGGGCCACCGGAGTTGCCGGGGTTAATCGCCACGTCGGTCTGGATAAACGGAACATACTGGCTGTCATGGGCGTGAATGGAGCGCCCCATGGCACTGACAATGCCGGCACTGGCCGAGTAATCCAAACCAAATGGCGAGCCAATGGCTACTACCCACTGCCCCACTTTTAAATTGTCATTTTTTGCCAAGCTTAGCGTCGGCAAATCTTCGGCGTCGATTTTTAACAGCGCCAAATCCGATAGCGGGTCAACACCAATCACCTCAGCCATCAACTCGCGCTTATCAAACAAGCGCACATTAATTTCATCGGCGGAATCCACTACGTGGTTATTCGTCAAGATATAGCCGTCGTTACTAATGATAAAACCCGACCCCATCGACTGAGCGTGACGCTCGCGCGGACTAGGCTGCGGAAACAAATGTCGGTAGGCCTCGGGTAAATCCTGTAGCTGATCCATACTGGGCCCGCCACTGCTGACGGTTTTGCTCGTGGTAATTTTCACCACGGCCGGCGCACTCTTTTCGATCAAGTCGGTAAATTCAGGCAGTGCGGCGGCACGGGCCGTCAGTGCCAACATGGACAATACCAATACGCCCATCAGTGCTCGGGCATTTAACACGGTTTGCTGCATTTAAGTATCACCTCTGTGTCTTCCAGTTACGACGTACCACGGGTATAAAACCGAAGGCAGGCATGATTGCGTTACGGGCGTTTGGACACAGCACAGAGGCAAAGATTCCGAGGGTTTATAAATATTTACACGCAAAAAACGACGGTGGAAAACTCTAACAAGCTCTCATCGCCGCCAACGTTTACGATTGTGTTGCCGCCTGCTCCGGAGCATCGGAGTCTTGCGCGCTATCGTCACCGCGCGCCTCAAGGGTTTGTGATTTAGGTTCGAACCGGTCAATGCGCAAGGTAACGCGGCGGTTTTCGGCGCGCCCCTCGGCCGAGCGGTTAGACGCCACTGGGTAGCGCTCGCCGTGCCAGCGAACTTGCAGCAGCTCTTGCGGAACCCCGCGGGTAGTAAGGTAGTCGGCGACAAACTCGGCCCGCTGCTTAGACAACTCTAAATTGTCGGCACGCAACCCTTGGCCGTCCGTATGGCCATCAATCACGACCGTGGTGACATACTGATCGGCTAAGACGTACTGAATCAAGTTGTCCAATAGCGGCTGCTGATCGGGGTCAAACTCTGGTGCACCGCCGGTAAACACCACACTACTGCGATGAATTTGATCGTAGTTAACCGGCAACAAACCGCCAAGGCACTGCTGGAACTCACTAAACGCCAAACGAAATCGGATCGGCTCAAGTACGACTTTTACCGGTGTTGCCTCTTCGTACCAGGCCCGATGGGAAAACAACAACTGCTGACCGTTTTGCAACTCGCCGATCAATCGCTGGGAGGCTTGCCAATCCATACGAATGGGCTCTTCACCGGACACCACCGGCACCGTGCCCAGCGGACGCCTTGCGCCACTGCCCTGCCAGCGCGGCGCCTGCACTAATAACTGAGCCTCACCCTCGGCAAACTGACGGTTTTGCTCACGCAGATAAAAGCGCTGTGGCTCGCCGGCGCGGCGCATAAACACCGCCTCGCCATAACGATTAAGCGGCTGATACAATTTACAGGCAAAAGCACTGGCATCCACCTGCCAGCGGCTAAGCTCCATCGGCGCCTCAAAGGTAATAGCCAGCACGGGGCCGGCACTAACGCCTAACGCCAGCAGCACAGAGCGCGAGACAAACCGCTGTCGGAGCTTACGCCACACCATTAACCTATTACCTCGCTCATCCACCTCGCCCCTAATACCAGTCAGTTATGTCACCCACAAGGGGTCTGTAAGGGGTATCGGCCCGAGACGGCTGCGCTTTAGCGGCATTTTTGCTAGGATGCGAGCCTTTACAGACAAAAGCTCACATCATGACTCAAGAATTAACGATTACCCGCCCGGACGACTGGCACATTCACCTGCGCGATGGCGACGCATTAGCACGCACTGTGCCCGACGCTGCCCGGCAATTTGCCCGCACTATCGTAATGCCCAATTTGGTGCCGCCAGTCATGAACGCCGAGCAAGCACTGGCTTATCGCGACCGGATTACCGCACAGATACCGGCCGGCCGCCAGTTTGAACCCCTGATGGTGCTCTACTTAACCGACAACACCAGCGCCGCCGACATCAGCGCCGCGCGCGCCGCCGGCGTGGTGGCCGGTAAGCTATACCCCGCTGGCGCCACCACTAACTCCGACTCGGGGGTCACCGACCTCGCACACTTGTATCCGGCCTTAGAAGCCATGCAGCGCGAGGGGATGCACCTTCTTATACACGGCGAGGTAACCGATTCGGGCATTGATATTTTTGACCGGGAGAAAACCTTCTTAGAGCGCTCGCTGGCCAAAGTCGTCAACGACTTTCCAGAGCTGAATATTGTGCTTGAGCACATTACCACCCGCGACGCCGCCGAGTTTGTCCTGGCGGCACCCGCTAACGTAGCGGCGACCATTACCGCCCACCACCTGCTCTACAATCGCAATCACATGCTGGCCGGTGGCATCAGGCCTCATTATTACTGCCTGCCCATTCTAAAGCGTCAAAGCCACCAGCAAGCACTCATGGCCGCCGCCACCAGCGGCAACCCTAAGTTTTTTCTAGGCACTGACTCGGCGCCGCACGCCAAAAGCAAAAAAGAAGCCGCTTGCGGCTGTGCCGGCAGCTACACCGCCTACAGCGCAATCGAGCTTTACACCGAAGCTTTCGATGCGGCCGGCGCGCTGGATAAACTAGAGGGCTTTGCCAGTCACTTTGGCGCGGATTTTTACGGCTTGTCACGCAACCAAGATACCATCACATTAGTGCGCCAGCCCTGGGAAATGCCCAGTTCATTAGCGTATCTGGACGAAAAAATCGTTCCTTTATGCGCCGGCGAGACCCTCAACTGGCAAGTAAAAGACAGCGTTTAATGGCGTGTCGGGCAACAGCCCGGCACAACCCAGGCATTATTATTTCAGTATTTAACGTCAACCCAACTTAAGGAAACCCAGTGAACCCCACGCCCCCCGAGTTTGACCGAGACACCAGCTCACCTATGGCCCAGCGCTTTCGCGGTTTTTTGCCGGTGGTGGTGGACGTGGAAACCGGCGGTTTTAACAGTGGGCGCGATGCACTGTTAGAAGTGGCGGCCGTCACCCTAACCATGGACGAGAACGGCCTACTCCTGCCAGACCAAACTCTGGAGTACCATATTGAGCCTTTTGACGGCGCCAATATCGAGCAGTCGGCACTGGATTTTACCGGCATCGACCTGGATAGCCCGGACCGCTTTGCCGACCCAGAACCCATGGCAATGATTGAGCTGCTGCAAGGGGTTAGACGTGCGGTCAAAGAGCAAGGCTGCACCCGGGCGGTGATGGTGGGCCACAACGCCCACTTCGACCTGGGGTTTATCAACGCCGCCATCAACCGCTGCGAGATCAAACGCAACCCGTTTCACCCGTTCTCGTGCTTTGACACCGCCACCCTGTCGGGCCTTGCTTTTGGCCACACGGTTCTGGCCAAAACCTGCCAACTGGCGGGCATTGAGTTTAGCAACAGCGCCGCGCACTCGGCCGCTTACGACGCCGAAAAGACCGCCGAGCTGTTTTGCCTGATCGTCAATCGCTGGCAAGAGCTGGGCGGTTGGTCGCCACTAGAGCTTTAATCTACCTGCACACGGGGCAGCTCGGGCGCCTCCATGGTTGCACTTTCGGGCGGAGCAATAACCTCAGCTTCACCGCGAGCCAAGAGCGTGCCCTCTTGGTTGTGCACCTCACAGCCAAGCACTACCAGGCGCATCCGCGCTTTCAGCTCTTTAACGGTTAACGTCACTACGGCCGTATCACCAACCTTGATGGGCTGCTTAAACTGCAGCTGCTGAGCGCGGTACACCGAGCCTGGCCCCGGCAATTGGGTGGCAATGGCCGCCGACACTAACGCCCCAAGCCACATACCGTGGCCTATAGGCTCACCAAAAGCGGTGGTTGCCGCGTACTCGGCGTCCAGATGCACAGGATTCACATCGCCACTCACCGCCGCATACTGGCGAATAACCTCGGTGGTTAATCTGCGTTCCAAGCGGGCTTGCTGCCCCTCGGTTAGCTCGCTAAAGCCGGTCGAAATCAATTGCGGCATAGGCCTACTCCTAAAAAGTGATTAAAACGCGCTATTGTACCGCAACCAATGCGGCGCGCCGCTATTCACACGGCGGCCAACTTGCTATGCTTGGCCCACTGACAGCGCGCCATTAATGCGCGATAATCAATAACATAGAACGGTACGATCAAAGGGAAACAGTAGGAGAACCCATGTCCAAGCAGCAAATAATGTTTGTAGTAGTGGATCCCAACGACGAACAACACGTCGCTCTGGAGCGCGTTGCGCTGACATCACAACTGCAAGAGGTTAAGCCCTTTGTCCATGTGTTTGTCGCGGTCGATGGCAACGCCGTTGACACTCGCGCCTATAACGCCAACCTGGTGCGCGACCAAAGCTGGTTTGAAGAGCAAATTCGCGTGGTACTTAACAACGCTGGCGTCGAACACCTGATTGAGGTTTCTTGGTCATCCGAGTGGCAAGAGTCAATCATGCAATCGGCCAAGCGTGCCAATGCCAGCCTGATTTACCTGCCGGTTCACGCCAACACCAGCAACCGCCGCTTTTTCTTTACCGAATCTAAGTGGGAGCTATTAAAAGGCGCTGCATGCCCTGTCGTACTGATTCGCCCAAGTGCCCGCACTGAGCGCAAAAAGATTTTGGCCGCCGTTAACTTCCAGGCGACGCGCGATGTACAAGTTGAGCTAAACGAGAAAATCTTGGCCGAAGCTCGTCACTTCTGTGAGGTTTATGACGCTGAGCTACATGTCGTCAACGGCTATATGGACTCGTACAGCTACCCAGACCGCGGCCGCTTAGCCAACGAGACCGGGGTGCCCACAGACCGTATCCATGTGGACAACGGTTACACCTCTGATGTGGTCTCTAAGGTGGCAGAAAATATTAATGCCGACTTAGTCGTGATGGGTACGCTAGGCCAAAACGGCATGACGAAAACACGCCGCGGCAACACCGCCGAGCGCCTTATCGACGCGTTGGACACCGATGTTATGGTGATTAACCACGGCTGATGCGTGTGAATAAAACACGCAAGTAAAGCAACAAGATAGAGACACAAAAAAGCCCAGCGCAATGCTGGGCTTTTTTGTACTGGGTGCAGGCTTAACTTAAGCCGCCAACACCTCGCGTACAAACGCTTCAATCTCGGCATCCTGGCAGTTATCAAAGAAGCACTGCTGAAAGCGCTCGCCACCCACAGCGGTTTTAACCAACTCTGGGTCAATGGCTTTTAAACCATCCAAAAAGCTTTTGCTGGTTGCCTCTTTCACGCCATTTAAGATACCCGCGTTAGTCACTTGCGACTCGCGGCGCTCTGGCGGATAACCTTGGCCGGTCACGCCGGTAAAGGCCTTTTCAAAGATATAGCGCACATTCAACTCGGCGCCCCAACCAAAACCTTTGGCAAAAGGCAGCGCCAGCGCGTTACCGTTATTAATTTGCGCAAATAAATACGCATCCGCCGGGTCAATGCAGTAACCACAGCAAACGCCGGGGTAAGCATTTAACGACATCAAAGCACCCTGACCGGTGCCGCAACCGCTGACCACAAAATCCACCGCCTTAGAATTAAGCAACAAGCTGGCAACAATGCCCAAGTGAATATAAGTTAAACGATGATCGTTATCGCCGGACATACCGACATTAAACACACTGTGACCTTGCTCCGCGGCGACGTCTTCCAGCTCTTTCAGGATAATAGGGTTCTTACCGGCTTGACTGAACTCGTTCATCAATGCAATTTTCATGGACAACTCTCTGACTTTTTAACAGAAATGAATTTGGGATGCTCACCGCAGGCTTGGCGTAACATCGCCACAAGGCAGACAGCCTAACAACTTTACCAATTTTGGTCAACCTTTGTGGTCTTACCAATCATCAAAGTATACATCACGTCCCACCCTACGAGTTAGGAGACGGGCAAAAATAAACACAATAGATTGCAACCAAGGCCAAAAACGTTCGATAATAGCCCAAAGAGTAAGCACCAAAGTGGCGCCGCGACTAGCAGCAAACCTCTTTGTTTACCCACAAAACAGGTAAATATTCTTATGAAACAAGCACTTGTAGGAGCCAGAATTTTTACTGGCGACAAGTTTTTGGATAATCAGGTACTGATTATCGACGGCGATAAGCTGATTTTTACGGCCGAAAATGACAACGTTGTCCACGATGCCGGCATAATCGACCTCGACGGCGGTATTATCGCCCCCGGCTTTATTGACTTACAGGTCAACGGCGGCGGCGGCAGCTTCTTTACTAATGATACCAGTGTTAGCGCACTGCAAACCATGCTCGATGGTCACCGCCCTACCGGCACCACCAGTATGCTGCCAACCCTAATCAGCGACACCCGCGACACTCATCAAGCTGGAGTAAGAGCTGTCGCGGATGCCGTAACCTCCGGCATGAGCGGGATTTTAGGCATACATATCGAAGGACCATTTTTTGATATGGACAAGCGCGGTGCACACAACGCCCGCTATATTCGCGAGATGGAGCCCGCCGACACCCAGTGGCTCACCGAGATCAGCGGTGACTTTGCCACCATGATTACTCTGGCCCCCGAGCACGCACACACAGGCCAAATTAAAACCTTGGTCGAGGCGGGCTTAATTGTCTGCGCCGGCCACAGCAATGCGCATTACGAGCAGGTAATGGCCGGCATTGATGAAGGCATCAGCGGCTTTACCCATTTATACAACGCCATGCGCCCGCTTACCGGTCGCGATCCGGGCGTGGTAGGCGCCGCCTTTGCAAGTGACGACACCTGGTGCGCGATTATTTGCGACAACCATCATGTGCACTCAGGTGCCGTGCGCGCTGCCTTAAACGCTAAACCCAACGGCAAGCTCTACCTTGTCACCGATGCGATGTCGACCGTCGGTAGCACGCAGAAGTCTTTTAGCATTTACGGCGAAACTATTTATGAGCAAGACGGCGCCCTGGTAAACGCCGAGGGTCGCTTGGCCGGCAGCGCCATCGGCATGATCGACGCGGTGCGTATTTGCCATCAAGACGTCGGGGTTGAGCTGGGCGAATGCCTGCGCATGGCATCGCTCTACCCCGCGCAGTATTTACAGTTAGACAACCAGCTCGGCCAAATCGCCACCGGTTGGCGCGCCGATCTTGTGCACTTTGACAATGATTTTAACGTCCGCAACACCTGGGTTGCCGGTGCACACCAATCTCATACATCTGTGGAGTCAACATGAAAGTCGTCATATTAAAAGATGCCGCCGCCGTCGCCGCTTATGGCGCCGATATTTTTAGCAAACAGCTCAAACAAAAACCCAATTCGGTACTGGGTCTGGCGACAGGTTCGACTCCGGTCGCGCTCTACAAAGCGCTTATCGCCCGCAACCAAAACGGCGACGTATCGTTTGCCAACGCACACAGCTTTAACTTGGATGAGTACCTGGGCCTTGCTGACGATCACCCGCAAAGTTATCGTCACTTTATGAACGTTAACCTGTTCGACCATGTGGATATCGACAAAACCAACACTCACGTCCCCCCCGGCAACGCCAAAGACCCGCGTGCCGCGTGCGAGCAATACGAGCGCGACATCACTGACGCCGGCGGTATTGATATACAGTTGCTAGGCATTGGCCGCAACGGTCACATCGGCTTTAACGAACCCTCCTCGTCGCTGGCCTCGCGCACTCGCATTAAAACTTTAACCAAAGAAACCATCGCCGATAACTCACGCTTTTTTAGCGCCGATGAATACCAGCCGCAGCTATCCATCACCATGGGCATCGGCACTATTTTAGAGTCGAAAAAAACCGTGCTACTGGCCACCGGTGAGGCAAAAGCCGAGGCGATCAAAGCCACCGTCGAAGGCCCACTCACCGCCGCGTGCCCCGCATCGGCCCTGCAGCTGCACCCAGACGCGGTTATCATCATTGACGAAGCTGCCGCCTCGCAGTTAAGCGATACCGACTTTTACAAACACATTGAAACCGAAAACCAAAAACTAGGGCAATTACTCGGGCGCTAAAAGCATGGTAAGTGGGGCGTTAGCGCGCCCCACTTACCAATAGACAAACATTCCCCACGCCACAAGGTCCCCACCAAAGTGTTACATTTGAGCTAATAGCCACAAAAATAACGCCATTCATTGCGTCAAAAAATATGTAACAATAATAATTATGACAGCCATTATTATCAGCCACCCTGCCTGCCTTGAGCACTCTATGCCCGACGGCCACCCCGAGAGCCCCGAGCGGTTAGAGGCCATCCACAACCAACTGCTTAGCAGCGGGTTGGAGTTTGTACTCACCGAGCGCGATGCCATCAAGGTAACCGACACACAGCTGGCGCGCGCGCACGACCAACAATACTTGCACTGGCTTAATACCCACTTGCCTAGCGAAGGTATTGTCAGCCTGGGCGACGATATATTTCTTAGCCCGCAAAGCTTAGTGGCCGCCCGTTACGCCGCCGGCAGCGGTGTCCAAGGGGTTGATCTAGTCATGCAAGGCACCACCAAAGTCGTTTTTTGCAACGTGCGCCCACCGGGCCATCACGCCGAACGCGCACGGGCCATGGGCTTTTGTTTGTACAATAACATTGCCGTAGCCGCCTACCACGCACTAGACGCCTACGGGCTAAAACGCGTCGCCATCATCGATTTTGACGTACACCACGGCAACGGCACCCAAGACATCTTCCTCGATGAACCGCGCGTAATCTTTTGCTCCAGCTTTCAGTACCCGTTTTACCCAGGCACCGACATTGATGTACATCGCCCCAACATAATCAACGTACCCTTACCAGCCACCACCAAAGGTCCAGAGTTTCAGCAGGCGATTAGCGATCACTGGCTACCGGCACTAGAAAACTTCGCACCCGAGCTTATCCTGGTGTCAGCCGGCTTTGATGCGCATTTACTGGACGACATGTCGTCGGTCAGCTTAACCGAGCAAGACTACCAATGGGTCAGTGAACAACTGCGCGCTTACGTCGACGAGCACGAGCAATGTCGCGGTATCGTCTCGATGCTAGAAGGTGGATACGATTTGCCCGCATTGGGCCGTAGTGTGGTGGCGCATGTTAAGGCGATGGCGAAGCTTTAAGTACGGGGTACGGGGTACGGGGTACACCAAAATTCAACTGTGTACCTACTGGCTATGGGTAACTTGGAGCAAACGCCACGTATTGGGGCTGCACGCTTTTCTTGCGCACCCCAAGCCAAGGCAGCAACCAAACTTTGTTATGTGACATTTGCTAAAGCACTATTATTGCAGTTACGACAGCAACCCAAAACAACAAACCCACGACGCTTACACCCCACGCGCCTAAACCCTTTAATCATTAAGACGACAAATTAAGTAAACTTCCCCGGGGTTCATGAGTCATGGTTGACACATAGAGGCCACTGGATGCCAGGTGCCGCACAATGAATTAGTTTAACCTTAAAGTTTCTTTAAAACTTGTCGTTAACATGAGGGCAATACGGCAAACTAAAGGAGCTACAAGTGTCGATCAGTTCAACAACGAATACGATGTCGTTCACGCCGAGCGCCTCCAGCACCGGAAAACCTACCTTGAGTGACGTATCCGTTTCGGAGGCATTAAAAATTGTAGATCAAAAGGGGGTTGACGAACAGGTGAACCTATCGCCTACATCCCTTTTTCTTTTCGAATTAAACACTTATGCGAACTCGCTATCCGATGCAGGTCGCAATCAGTTTGCTGATACTCTTGAGGCATCTGGCGATCCGGTTTTTAGCCAAGGGTTTCTAGATTCTATAAGGTATTCTATGTCTCATGGCGGTGTATCCGCCGGAGAGCGCGTGATTGGCTATGAGCCGGCTTCTGGTGACCAATTCGGGGTAGTTGCTATGTACGGGGGATCAATTCCCTACAATGGCCTGACGATCAACTATCTTGATGACTATGCCAGCTCGGGGAAAGCCTCATTTACCAATACGCTAGATAAAATTTTAACAGATACACATGATGATCTTTCACCGCAAGATAGGGCTTCCATACAGAGCACATTTGATCGAGCCATTTATAGCTCCTTTACCTCATTGAAAAGTGACTATGATATTTTTTCAGTCAACTACCAATTACTCATTGCGCAAGATGTAATCGATGGATTTAACCTGAGCAAGGAAACGAGTTCTGGCTTGTCCAGCTTGCTTAGCGATATCAAAAAAAACACCTTACAGGTAAACTCCAGAAACCTATCTCAAACACTCCGGGACGCGGAAAAGTTTCCAGGGTACGCTAAAGAAATATTAGCTAGCGCGGATAAAATACGTAAAGGAATAGAGTTAAACAATTTTTTACAAAACCATCTTGAAAAAGATAACTCAAACTTACTTGATAACGAAGAGTACTTCACGAAGCTGCTACAAGGCTCCAGCTCAATCGAATCGGCGGGAATTGGCGAGCACACTGATTTGTTTGATTATTACCGAACACAGGAAAGCCAGTTTAAACGCGCTTATATTGATAAAAACTGGAACACAGAGGTAGCTCAAAATAATGGAGACGTCATTAGCGAGGGAAGGCTTGTCGAGCAAGAAAAATTGGCATCGAATTTAGCCTCGAAATACATAGATGCCGTAAATGCATACCTATCGACTCAGAAAGCATAACGAAGCATACGAAATCCCTAAACAATTAAACAAACTGTCCCCGAAACCCTAAAAGTCGACCTCCCTCAGAAAATTACAGGGGCCTTTCAATTTTATCCACTGGATAATTAATTTAGCAGCAATCCTACAACTAATTTATAGCTCCTCTATTCGTTCTCCAAAAAATCATACCGCATCGTCACAACCCCTTCTTCACGCTGATACTTAACCGTAAAACCAACCGCGCGGGCGAGACCTGCCATACCTCGGTTTTGCGGCATGGTTTCGCCGGTTAAATAACGCAATCCGCGTTGGCGGCAATACTCGAGCAGCTTACGCAGCAGCCGCTTGCCCAGCCCTTGGCCTTTTATATCGCCGCGCACAATCACCGCAAACTCGCCTTCGATGTTTTCGGGATCGGTCAGCACCCGCGCGACGCCTAGGGTTTCCCATTCGCCGTTGGCTTTTTGCGCGCTGGCGATAAACGCCATTTCGCGGTCGTAGTCTATCTGGGTTTGTCGGGCCAGTTGCTCGTGGCCAAGCTTCGGCAGTTCGGCAAAGTAGCGGTTGTAACGATCGAGCCCCGTGAGCTGTACATCAAACTCGCGGTGGGTGCTTTCATCTTCGGGGCGGATGGGGCGCAACAAAACCTCGCGCCCCGAGGCTAACGTGTGGGGTTCTTCTAACTCTTTAGGGTAAGGGCGAATCACTAAGTTGCGGGTTTCTGGGTCGCCCAGGGTGACATTAATGTCCAGCACGGTCAGCTCATGTCCTGAGGCTAATACCGGGTTAATGTCCAACTCAACAATCGCGGGGTTATCGATAATTATTTGATTAATTTTGGTTAACAATACCGCCAATGCCTGGCGGTCGAGCGGCTGCTGTAGTTGTCGGTCGCGCAGCTTGCCCTCGGCCAGCGCTTGAATGACTAAGTAGCGGGCCAGTGCCATATTCAGCGGCGGCAAGCCCACCACCGAATGCCGCTCGGTGTCGAGCTCAGTGCCGCCTTCGCCCAATAAAATGACCGGACCAAATACTGGATCGTTTTTTACCGCAATACGCAGCTCGTGGGCGCCGGCCCGGCGCGCCATATTCTGCAAGGTAAAGCCTTCGAGCTTAGCATCTGGATAAGTCTCGCGGGCACGCACCAACATGTTAGCGGCGGTCGAGGTAACTTCGTCCGGTGAATGTAAATTGAGTACCACACCACCCACATCGGATTTATGGGGGATATCTCGCGAGAGAATTTTTAATGCTACCGGATAACCAAGTTTGTCGGCTTGGCTTGCGGCCTCACTGGCATCGCGAGCGGTTAAGGTCGCCAGGGTGTGAATGCCATAGGCGGCTAATAAGTCGGCCGCCTGATGGGTATCTAAATAATGCAGTTGCTTTTGACGGGCGTCTTCAATCAGTTGCCGGGCGGCGAGGTAATCGTCCGGAATACCCGCCGGAATTGACTCGGGGGTTTCCATTAATAGCTTTTGGTTGCGACGATACTGCACCATGTGCATAAACGCCCCCACGGCGCCCTCTGGCGTGCGGAACGAGGCAATGCCCGCCTTAGAGAATCGCTCACGAGCCACCAAAGAGGCGTTCTCACCCATCCAGGCCACCAGCAAGTTGGGTATTCTGCCTTTGCGCCGCTTAACCGTTTGAATCACTTTGGCGGCATAGGTATCGCCATTAACCAACGCCGATGGGCTGTGCAGCACCAGTAAATTATCCACCTCGGGCGCGTCTAACAAAATCTCTAGGGCGTTTTGATACAACTCGGGGGAGGCATCACCCAGCAGGTTAACAGGATTATTAGCGTGGCCACCCAGTGGCACCAATGCCTGCAGTTTTGCTTGCGTCTCACCGGATAACGCTTCAAGTCGGCCGCCATCGCTGATTAACGTATCGACCGCCATCAAGCTCGGCCCCACACCATTGGCCAACACGGCCAAGCGCTCACCTTTAATCGGCTTGCCGTGGGCCAGCGTTTCTACCGCGGCAAACAGTTCGCGCAGCTCGCCCACCCGCAACATACCGGCGCGCCGAAACGCGGCATCGTAAACCCCATCGGCACCGATATCCGCGCGCCGCGCCTCGGTGGCAGTTTCTAAGCTCTCTAGTGTGTGGCCGGTTTTAATCACCAAAATGGGTTTGTTTTTTGACGCGGCGCGCGCCGCCGACATAAACAACCGCCCTTGGCGAATGGATTCGACATAGAGCAAAATGGCCGAGGTTTTTCCGTCTTGCCCTAAAAAATCCAGCAGCTCGGCGTAGTTAACATCGGCGGCATCGCCCAGAGCAATAAAGTGCGAAAAACCAATTTGGCGACGCTCGGCCCAATCGAGAATGGTGGTACACACAGACGATGACTGCGAGACAAAAGCGATTTTACCCGGCAGTGCGCCGATATGGGCATAGCTGGCGTTAAGGCCAATGGCCGGCACAATTAAGCCCAAACTATTGGGCCCTAAAATCCGCATCTGCCAGTGGCGGGCGTTATCGAGCATTTGCCGTTGCAAACTTGTGCCGTCTGCTTGCGCAACATGCAACCCGGCCGCTATCACAATGGCATTGCGACACCCTTTTGCGCCCAGCTCGTTAATCACCGCCGGCACTCGATCGGCCCGCGTGCAAATAATCGCCAAATCGGGCACCGCTGGCAGCGCGGCGATCGACGGATAAGCCAACACACCGTTAACCGACTGGTATTTAGGGTTAACCGGCATAATGGGGCCCGAGAACTCGGCCCGCAGCAAATTGCGCATCACTGCATTACCCGGTCGGTTGGGCCGGTTAGAAGCGCCGATAACGGCGACGGAATTGGGACGAAGCAACTGATTGATAGGGTTTTGACTCATAGACCGATAGTAGCTTTAGCGCTAGCATTCGTCCACAAAAAAGCGGCCCAATAAAGGGCCGCTTTGCGGTAAATAGTGGATGCAGCCATCGACGCATCCACTTTATATGTAGCCGCTCTGGCAGTTCGCCAGTGGGCTATTTAGTAACCAAGCGAGCTGACCTTGTCGCCCTCTTTGTATTCGGGCAAATTATCAATCGCTTCTTTATCCATCGGGGTATTCCATACGACCTTATTGCCGGTCACCTGCAAGCTTTTGGCGTCAACCAGCACCTCTTTATCGCCAATTCCCATAAAGCCGCCAACGCTTACCACGACTTCGGTAACGCGGCCATCTTTGGAGATGACCTTGTCGATCTCGCCGACATCTTCGCCATTGCGGTTAACCACATCTAATCCATCGAGTTGCTCTGGCGCCACTTGCTTAGCCTCGCTGATGGTAACAGCGTTACCGGCCTGGTAGCCCGACTGCACTTGCTCCTTACGCTTTGCCGTGCGCTCGGCTAAATAAGGGTCGGTTCCTGCTCGGTTGGCAGCATCGGCTTGCCTTTGAGTCTCGGTTTGCATTTCGCGTTGCTGCGCGCTGTTTTTCATTTGCGCAATATGCTGATCAAGCAAGGTGCTTAACAACTGCTCGTACTCGGGCGGGTTTAAACCGCCACTGGCGTTAGCGTCGTAACGGGTCACGACTTGCTCATCGCTCCAGCCGTTTTTGTCCAGCTGTTGCTGATAATAGCTCGCCAACTCTTCTGCGCTCAGCTCGCCACTGCCGTCAGCGTCAACCTGATCGAAGGTGGGCGCCTGTAACACTTGACTGGTTCGCGCATCTTCATCGACTACTTTAGGTCCACTCTCGGCCAACACGAAAGGTGATGCCGAGATCAGTCCAGCCAGTAGCAACGCCAAAGGTGTCCGAGCCAAAACATTACTCGTCGCATTGCGTTTCATTTGGATACTCATTGCCTTGTCCTCTATACCTGTTTGTGTGTTTAGCCCTGTAGTCGAACTCGTATCCCCCAGCCGTTCAAGCCGGCGCGGTTGCCCGCGCCGTTTGTTCGCGCGCCTTATCCGACGCTACTAAAACGTAAACTGTAAGTTAGCGCTGGCGTAGTCGACATCCATGTTAATGTCGCGACTTTGCAGCACATCTACTTCGTCTCGTGAGATATCAAAGTTAAAACGCTCATACTCAATTTTAAAATCTAGGTGCTCGGTCAACTGAAATTTAGTACCAACGCCCCAAAAGGTTTCATCGCCATCAAAGCTATCTGTCGCCTCGGCCACTTCTAAATCCAGCTTAGCATCAGCATCCCACCACATTTGCCCGCCTTTGGCGTAAACCGAAAACATCTCGGTAATGGGCGCCTCCAAAATCAACCCTAAGGTTACGCCTGTGGGGTCAAACTCAACCCGGTCATTGCGGGCCTCGTCAAAATCGATGTAGGCAGTTTCGACGCCGATGTATTCGTTAAACTTAACTAAGGCAAACGCTTTTTTGGCCGCCTCATCCTCATCAAAATCTTCATCTTTAAGCTTGGTTACGCCGTAGCCACCGCCGACTGAAAACTCCGGCTGTAAACGCCAGCCATTTCCACCATCCGACTGCGCTAATGCTCCAACTGCTGTGGAAGAACAAACACAAAACAGAACTGCTGATGAAATCTTCTTAACCATGATACGTCTCCGATAACTTAGTTCGCCATAAACTATGGTGACTGGGATGTCGCAACAGCCGTGCCAAATATGAGTAGATTTTTTATTTAACAACTGGCTCACAGTTTTTATCGCAACAGTGACAAATAGTTTTAACCCGATCACGGAGTTTTTGGAGATATTAAAAAACGGCACTAACCACACGTAATAATTACAAGAAAAACGTTAGTTTTACACACAAAAAACCCGCCATTACAGCGGGTTTTTAGGGTAGCTATTAAGGTTTGCTAGGACAGCAGCTCTGCTGACATAACCACTTTTGCGTTTAATACCTTAGAGAGCGGGCAGCCCTCTTTTGCGGCATTGGCCGCTTTATCAAATGCCGCCTGATCGGCCCCGGGCACACGGGCACTGACCGTCAGCCTAACCTCGGGAATGGAAAAACCATCCCCGTCTTTTTCAAGCACAACGCTCGCCTTAGTATCAATGCTCTTAGCCGTCAGCCCCGCCTCGGCGAGCTGCCCGGAGAGCGCCATAGAAAAACATCCGGCGTGGGCGGCGCCCAATAGCTCTTCGGGGTTAGAGCCAGGCTTGTCTTCAAAGCGAGTATTAAAACCGTAGGGTTGGTCTTTAAGGGCACCGCTCTCGGTCGAGATATGGCCGTTACCATCTTTTAAGCCGCCTTCCCAATGTGCTGTTGCATACTTTTGCATGATCTACTCCTTGCTGAGTTAAAGGTACAATAAAGTCACTTAGTGATTAACAAAGCACAGAGCCTGCCAGTGTCGCGCAGCGGTAATTTTTGATCCCATCAGTTTAAGACAAAGACGTTGGTATTAGCGCATATTGCCGCTTTACCTCGCGAGCGCCATAGAGGCGCTCCAGCCGACGAACCACAAAATGACCACTGGCCATCTTTTGAAAGTGATCCATAAACAATGTATTGATGGTCGCGCCACCCACAGCGCCAATAATAGGCACCGACTGGGCGGCCACTTTCTCTGAGACGGGAATACTAAAACGCGCTGCTATTTGGCTCATAAAACGCACCATCGCGGGCGCCCCCTGCTGCGCCATACCGTGGCGCGACACGTGGGCTAAAGCGTCGGACATTGCTTTTGCCATTGCGGCACGCACCCCAAAATAGCCTGTCTCAGTACCATCGTCAGAGGCGCTGGGCCCGCCCAATGCAAAAACGGCCAAACAGGCAAGCTGCGCCTCGCGCTCGCTTAGCGCCTCGCCTTCGCTTCTGGCGATATCGGCAATCGAGCGCAACATTAATGTCGTAGAGACCGGCAGCTCAACCACCAATGCCGACAAGCCAAACGCGCCGCCTATTCCACCGCTGGCGGCTGCCGTCAGTTTATGCAATCGTTTAGAGGGGGGCTTTAAATCATCGTTCATGCCCGTTAGCGCAGCCTTCATGGCCGCCTCCAGCGCTTTACGGGTGGCGCTCGTCACTAACTCGCCAGCACCCTTAGGTAATAAATCAAGGGCCTTCTCAATCGGGGTACCTAAAGCATTAGACAGCCGCGCGGCGATACCGGGGCTTTCGAGAACGCGCTTGGCATCGGTCAATTGTTGCAAGTGATCTGGGTGCATCATAATAAACCTAAGGTTTGCGGTACCCGCCTACGCTACAACTCGGCACCATATTTGTAAATTAGCATTATGCTGCATCTGTTTTTAATGCGGTCGCGTCTTAGGGATAACGATTGCAGTCTCGGGTGCCAGCCATTACGACAGCGCCGTGGTTATGACGAAGGTTGTAAACGCCGATGTATCGGGTGCGACCCACGTTAATATTAAAGCAACGCAAGCGTTATCGGTCGGTGTCAGTGGCGCCTCGTCGCTGGAATATAGCGGTGAGCCCAGGCTAAACTTAGACACCTCAGGGACAAGCCGTATTCAAAAGCTCTGAGCCGGGCGGCCCAGAGTTTTATCGCGATACATAGCGGTTTACTTTATTGCTGCGGAAATGTTCTGAGTATCGGGGCCAATTATCTTTGTAACGGTTCCATCTGGTTTCATCAGAACAATAGTGGGTATATCACGTACCGCAAACGCACGAAATAATTCACCGCTGCCGTCATAGGCTAATGGCAGTTCGGTGTTAGTCTCCTGCCGATAGGCCTCTACCTCGTCACGCCTAACCCATAAATTAGACGAGACGCCATACCACGCATAGTTTGATTTTTTAACGAGCGTTTCTACCTGCTTACGAATACGCGCGCAATTTGCCGCCATGGCAGGGCGACTCTCGGCCAAGTAACTCTCACACCAAGGCGCAAAAAACATCAGCGCTTGCGGTTTATCGCTCGTGCCAAGGGCGACCTTCTTACCGGAGAGTGTCGTTAAACTTATGTTTGCGACGGTATCGCCCACAGCAAACTGCCGCGTCTGAGTCGGCGCAGACGCATCCACGGTGGCATCGGGGACCTCGGCCATCACCGCTTTAATCGCTCGCTCTAGTCGCGGCCCGTCAATATGTCCGACATAGGCGACCCGGCCGTCGCGCCCCACCAATACATGCATCGGCGTGACCTGCAGGTTAAGCTGCGAGCCTAGCGTACCGTCGTCCACAACAATAGGCATCGACATCGTGATTTTTTGCGTGTACTCACGAATCGCCGCCTCGCTATCGTTAAAGCCCGTATTCACCGCGATCACTTCGATATCGTCGCCGTATTTTTGGTAAATATCTTCAAAACCTGGCATTTGCTGGCGACACGGTACACACCATGTGGCCCAAAACTTAAAGTAAACCGGCTTGCGGCCATACAGCGACAATAAGTCGATAGACTCTCCATCTATGGTCTTTAAGGTTAGCGCGGGCGCAGGCCGACCAAGCAAACCGTTGGCGGCTTTTTTTGCCCGGCTTTCGCCATCGGCATCTTGATCGTACGCCGGCTCGGCAGCGCTTGACGCCTCTTGGGCCAGAGCGTTAACACCAGCGAGTGAGGTCAATAGCCAGCTCACCAGCAATATCGATAATCTAAGCGCGCGCATGTTTAATCTCCGTCGTAAAAATTGTTAGGGGCCAAAGTATAGCGAACGAACCCTACACCGAGAATAGACCACCTCTGCCCAGCTCGTATTGTAAATATGCGACACTCATCGACCGAGCATTCTAGCGCCACATTCAGGCGCCCCTGGCGGCGATTCCGCCAGGACGGTTGGCAATAGCACTATAATTCGGTTTAATCTGGGCAGCCTTGCCAATACCCGATCAGACAGGACGCTTAAATGTCATCTACCAAACCAAACGCAGAGCGGCCGCAGAGCGAAACCCGGCGGCAAAAGCTCAACCGTACTATCTTTGGCTGGGAGACGCCGGCGGGACAGCGCTTTGATGTGTTGCTAATTTGGGCGATTTGCATCAGCGTGTTGGTGCTTATGCTCGAGTCGGTCGACTGGATTGCAATCAATTACCGCCCTTGGTTGCGGGCCGCAGAATGGGCATTTACCCTCATGTTTACGGCCGAGTACTTAGTGCGATTATACTGCACCGAAAACCGCTGGCAGTACGTTAAAAGCTTTTACGGCATCGTCGATCTACTGTCGATACTGCCCTCCTATCTGGCATTTTTTATTCCCGGCGCTAACAACTTGCTTATTATTCGCATGCTGCGAGTGCTGCGGATCTTCCGTATTCTCAAGTTGGTGCGCTACCTTGGCGAGGCCAACTTGCTGATGCGTACCATGCTACTGGCGCGACGGAAAATCTTAGTCTTTTTTAGTTCGGTGCTTATATTATCCACCGTTTTTGGCTCATTGATGTATATGGTCGAAGGGGCCGAGCACGGATTCACCAGCATTCCTAAAAGTATTTATTGGACCATTGTTACCATTACGACGGTCGGCTACGGCGATATCGTGCCGCAAACCGTGTTGGGGCAAATCATCTCGGCACTGGCGATGCTGACCGGTTATTCAATCATCGCCGTACCTACCGGTATTCTCACTGCCGAACTCGCGCAAGAGATGCAGCGCGAGCGAGTGTCTCGCCACTGCCCCAACTGCACCCGCGCCGGTCACGAAGGCGACGCGGTGCACTGTAAGCATTGCGGCGAACAACTGCCGGCCACCGCCCCATCGGTTAAATAGGCGGTTGAGCTAAATCAAACTTCAAGATCGCCACAGGGTGCGCTGCGTGGCCGGTTGCCCTGCTAGCCATTTAGAACGCCCGCGCTTTTTACGTTAGTGACGCTTTCGGCGAAGGGTCGCAAGCGCACAACACGGCGCCGCTACCGCGAAAAGCTATCCTTTAACGTCAACCCAACCAATGCCGTAAAACCCAAGAGCAGTGTCAGCTTTTGTTAATAGCCGCCACGTTGGGCCAAGTGAAAGCGTGTTTTGCAAAGGGATATTTTCGGTAAAAGGCCAACAGTACAAAGGTTATAACCGCAGCGATAACGCCCCAAGGCCACTCGCTGCGAAACTCACGTAAGGTGTAAACGTAATCGACACCAAAGTACGCGATATCCCCCGCCCCCCACAGCCAACAAACAAAGTTATTGGCCCCATGGCAAATAATAGCGACCCACAAGCTGCCGGATTTGAGGTAAATAACACACATCAACACACCAAAGACAGTCGCCCCTATTGGGTCGGAGTGCAATAGGCCAAAAATTAATGACGAGCAGACTACTGCCGTGGACGTACCATATCGATAAGCCCAGCGGTGCAGCAACACACCCCGAAATAACAACTCTTCAACCACGGGCGCAATCACGACAACAACGGCAAAACCAAACAAATTCCCCCAAAAAGGAATACCTCCATCGGCCGTAAAATAAATCAACCCTGGAGAGTCAAGTAACCAAAATTGAACAAATTCAGGTGCAAAATACGACAGAGGGACAAACACCCCGTAAATCGCCGTGATGGTAAACGCAAAACTCGCGCCGGTTAGCAGTAACGCCGGTAGCCAGTCCCGCCGCGAAGGTTTTTTTAATAAACCACTTGTGCAAACATTGCTCTTACGCAGCATAAGAGCAATGCCGCTGCCCATTAGCCCATAAAAACAAAAGTAAAGCGTTAGGTCGTACCTGTATGCAGGCGCGTCTTTAACCTCGAGCATTATGCCAAGCAGCACATTTAGGGGTACAAACACAAATAACAGTAACAAATACAATAATGCTAAGTGCCTGACTTTAACGGGAAAGCTAGAGGGTGCTGCGGAGGTATTAACATCACTATCCATGTTCGGTTGTCTCCTGTTTATTTATTATTAGGCGTTTTTAACTTGTCAGACACGTGTAAGCAGCTAGGCCTGCACTGTCGTTAGTTACTGCACCGTTAGTTACTGCCGATGATTGCAACGGTAAGCACCATAACGCGGCGCGTAGCAGCCATATTCTGCCCCACCCCCTCTCATAGTACTAGCCCAGTAAAAAATGCAACTGAGAATGATTGATATTTAGCTTATCTTTTGATAATATTTTCGGCCTAAAACTGGCTACCAATGCCATCCAGATACACCCTACACCGCTGTCTATCTTCGAGGTCTTAATGAATCACCCTATGCGCCTGCCCTTGGCAACCCTAATTGCCATGAGCGCCATTCAACCGGCCATCGCCCAACCCACCATTGCGCCGCCACAAATCGAAGTGGTTAATGTGTATGGCGAGCCCGAGAAGTCCTCAAGCGCGACTAAGTTAGACCTCTCTGTGTACGAGACGCCGCAAACCGTCTCGGTCATCTCTCGCACCCAAATTGACGATTTCGCCCTGGACGATATTAATGACTTATTGCGCTACACCCCAGGGGTTACCGTCGAGAGCGTAGAGACCGACCGCACGTACTTTACCGCCCGCGGTTTTGATATTGTTAATTTTCAATACGATGGCGTTGGTGTACCGTTTTCGGCCGGCTTATCTCAGGGCCATCAAGACACCGCCATTTTTGAGCAAGTTGAAATTGTTAAAGGCGCCGCCGGTTTAATTACCGGGCTGGCCAACCCATCGGCCACCATTAATTATATTCGCAAGCGTCCCACCGCCGAACTCAGCGGCAGCATTGCCGTGCAAGCTGGGCCCGAGAGCAGCTACCGTTTGGATGGCGATATTTCGGGCTCCGTTACCGAGCGCGTGCGCGCCCGCTTAGTGGTGGCAAAAGACGATGGCGAATCTTATCTAGACCGCAATGAAAACGACAACACGGTGTTTTACGGCATTGTGGAGGGCGACGTTACCGACAGTACGCTGCTAACGGTAGGGTACAGCCAAAACCAAAATGACATTACCGGCAGCTTATCGGGCGCGTTACCTTTGTATTACACCGATGGCAGCGACACCGACTACAACGTAGGCACCAGTACGGCGCCCGATTGGGCCTACCGCGACATTGAACGCACCCAAGCGTTTGTCGAGTTGCACCAAACGCTTGGCGCAAACTGGACTTTAAATGCCCAGTACACCCAAAACGATATCGAGCAAGATTCTGAGCTGTTTTACGTGTACGGCACTCCCGACCGGGAAACCGAAATCGGTCTTTTGGGTTACGCCAGCGGCTACCGCGCCGACGAACAACAAAAAGTCTTGGATGTATTCGTTAACGGCACCTTCGCGCTGCTTGGGCGCGACCACGATTTGGTGATCGGCTACAACAAGGCCGATATCGATCTCGTCGGCCAATCATTGTACGACTACGTTAACGGGTATCCGGTGCTGGGTAGCGACTGGGCCGAGGGCAATACCCCGCGACCCGAGTTACAAGTGTATGACACCTTCACCGATGGTCACGTCGACAACCAAGAGCACGAATCGCTGTACTTTGCCACTCGCCTCAACTTGCTCGACTCGCTCTCGGTACTGTTGGGTGCACGGCAAATGGAAGTCACCCAAAGCGGTTACAGTTACGGCGTCGAGGCCGATACTTACGCTGATGAGACCGTACCCTATTACGGTTTCACTTGGTCATTCCTGGACAACGTATCGCTCTATGCCAGCTACAGTGAAGTCTTTACTCCACAGTCGTTTGTAACCCCCGAGTTTCGGCCGCTGGGCGTAGCGCAGGGTGACAACTCTGAAGTCGGTTTTAAAATGCAGCTGAACGATGGCCAAGCCACCGGTACACTGGCCTTTTTTCAATCGGAGCAAACTAACTTGGGGGAGTACATTGGCCGGGTAGAAGGCGTTAACACCTATTTAGGCAAAGCTTACGAGAGCGAAGGCGCGGAGCTGGAATTAAGCGGCGCCGTGAGCGACAACCTCAACCTGAGCATTGGCTACACCTGGGTGGATATTACCGACAATAGCGGCGCCGAAGTACGCACTTACGTACCACGTAACTTAGTCAAATTGGCGGCAGCGTATCAAGTACCCATGCAGCCCAAACTGGTGGTCGGTGCCAGCGTCAACTGGCAAGACGCCGTCTCAACCTCGCCCGAGGCCGGGGTCGAGATTACCCAAAGCAGTTACGCCCTGCTGGACGTGTTCGCCCGCTACAAACTTACCGACGACGTAACCGTGGCACTGAATGTTAGCAACGTAACCGATGAAAAGTACTGGAACAGCCTCTACTGGACCCAAGCTTACTATGGTGCACCACTGCAGGCGTCAGCCACAGTAAGCTGGCGTTTTTAACCAGCGGCTGGCTATTAGCAATTACACTTTTGCGCAACATTATAAATCTGGATTCGTACTATGCGTTCTTTAATGCTTCACCTGCACCGCTATATGGGCCTGACAATTGCCGCTTTTTTAGTGGTATCGGGGCTGACCGGCGCGATTATCTCGTGGGATCACGAACTGGACGAGTGGTTAAACCCGCACCTCAATGAGGTTCACACGAAAGGTGAGGCGCTGTCGGCGTTTGTATTAGCAGATAAGGTAGAGACCGAGTTCCCCAAGGTGGAGGTTACCTATTTTGACGTCCACCCCGAGCCCGGCCACTCGCAGTATTTTTGGGTACAGCCACGGGTTAACCCCGAGACCGGCCACCTGTATAAACCCGAGTTTAATCAGGTTTACGTCGACCCGGTCAGCGGCGACATCATCGGTAAACGCGAATGGGGCGCCGTGTGGCCCATTACCCGCGAAACCTTTATGTCATTTTTGTACAAGCTGCACTATAGCCTGCACATACCCGAGTTTTGGGGCACCGACCATTGGGGTATTTGGCTGCTGGGCGTGATTGCGCTTATCTGGACCTTCGACTGCTTTGTTGGCGCCTACCTCACCCTGCCCAAAGGTGGCCGCTCTAAAAAGCGCGAGAATAGCCGCAGCTATATGAAGCGCTGGGCGCCATCATGGAAAGTCCGCCGCAGCGCCGGGCCGATTCGCTTTAACTTTGATTTGCACCGCGCTTTAGGCTTATGGACGTGGGGGCTACTGTTTGTGATCGCCTTTACCGCGTTCTCGCTTAACCTGTATCGCGAAGTATTTTTTCCGGTTATGTCGGCCGTATCCGACGTAACACCCTCGCCACTGGATCAGCGCACGCCCAACGACCACGACAACCCGATTACCCCCACACTAACCTTTGCCGATGTATCAAAGGTAGCCCGCCAAGAGGCCGACGCCATTGGCTGGAGCCAACCCGTTGGTTCTATTTGGTATGCGCGCGACTGGGGGATTTACCGGGTCGAATACTTTGCCGGCGGCGACAGTCACGGCAGTGGCGGCGTAGGCCATGAAGCAATATTTTTTGATGGCCACACCGGCGAGGTATTGGGTGACTTTGTGCCTTGGGAGGGCACCGCTGCCGACATCTTTGTGCAGGCGCAGTTTCCCCTGCATTCCGGTCGTATCCTCGGTTTACCTGGTCGTATTTTGATCTCGATTATGGGTATCGTCGTTGCCGCATTAAGCATCACCGGGGTAATTATTTGGTACCGTAAGCACAAAGCCAAAGAGCGACGCATCGCCGAGGCGCGCCAACAAAAACCGGCTAGCGCAACCTAAACGTGTAACTGTTTAAAAAAAGGCCGACCAAAATATTGATCGGCCCTTTTTGGTTTATGAGTAAACACATTAAATTTTCAATTAGCTCCGCTAGCACGTCATTATCACCTAAGCATTGAAGATGCCATTAAATACTTACGCGCTTTTTTTGGCACCTTATAGCGTTGACTCATCACAGCCGGCTAAGTATCATCGCGAACATTATAATAAGGCCACCGCAGCCCGCGCCCTATTACACGTCAAGGTTAGCATTCGGCCACCGCCAAAGTTCGGCTGTGGTAAATGTTTGTACGTGAATACAGGCCTTATTCACATGCTTGCTGTAGTGTCCTTCGAGTAACAAACCAATATCCACGTCAAGGAAGGACCCTGCACGTCATGATCCACTTGTTTAACGCTTTTCATTCGCCCCATGGCGGCAGCGAGCAAGAAACCCTACAGCTGTACCGATTACTCTCGCAACAAACAAGTACCCGACTGTGGGCCGCATCTTCAAAGGGCTGCCCGACACTCATTGGCGAGAATAACGCCCGCCGCACGCGCCCTGTACCGAGCTTCATGCCCCGCGGCGGCACCTATATTTTTGTCGGCACGCATTGGCGCGGTAAGTTGTGGCCGCGCTTGGCCGCTCCACCCGAGCGTCTTATTTATGTGTACAACACCATGCTCCCCAACTTGCTGGAAAGTACGGCCAAAGTTCCGCCGGGCTGGCCCGCCCCTGAGTATGTGATGATCTCGGATTTTCAGCGCGCCTTGCTAGGTGTACCTGCCGAGATACATCCCTCCCCGATTGATCTGGAACGATTTACTCCTGCACAGACTCGTGCAACGGGGGCGTTGCGGATCGGTCGTATGAGCCGTGACACAAACGACAAGCACAACCACAAAGACATTGGACTTTACCGCGAGCTAGCCGATGAAGGAATACAGTGGCACCTGCAAGGCGCGCGCTGTATCGCATCTGACATCGACCACCCTTCGGTACACTTAACCGCCGCTGGCACAAAAGCGGCGGCCGAGTTTTTACGCAGCTTAGATGTTTTTTATTATCAAACTGATACTCATATTGAAACGTTTGGCCGAGTTGTTATCGAAGCGATGGCTTGCGCTCTGCCGGTGGTGTGCCACCGCCACGGAGGCTATTCGGATTGGATTGAGCATGGCCACAACGGCTTACTATTTGATAATAACGAAGAGGCCAAGGCGCTGCTAAAACGTTTGCTCAATGACAGTAGTGAAAGGCTAAGGCTGGGCTTGGCGGCGCGAGCAACCGTTGAGCAGATGTACAGCGAGAAAGCCATCAACGAACGTCTGGAATTTTATCTTGTCCCGCCGCGTCACCCGTTGCTGAGAAAAACCGGCACATAATGACCGTTTCCGGCGGTATTAACAGGAGCCCATTAACTTTTAATGCCGCTGGGTTTAGCGAGCGTGTACTGTGATATACCGGCCGAGATTAGCCCAACATTCTCGGCAGTACATCTTGTTTTGCGTTTTTTCGGCGATGCCAAATAACCATGCTCACGTGGCCAACAATAGCCGCCAGTAAAACCCACCCAAGTTTACTGTGTAACAGACTTCCAAGGTCGGTCATCCAACTAATTTTACCAGAGTCAAACCCGGAAAAACGGGCAACCCAAACGGATCAAATGTCCGCCCCGAGCCATATTGGCGCCGTAACCTCACCGCCGGCACGAAAAGAAACAAAGCGTGCAAACCCATGTGGCCCAAACGCGACGCCATACTCAACTCAGGCGGCCGCGAGCCTGTATTACTAGTCGCCCACAACAGTCGCAGCAGCGCCAGCACAACAATTAAAAACCCACCGCTTTGTGGGTACCTCACATAAACTCTTCAACGCCGGTATCCTTCATGAGGATATGGGCAAATACACGGGTAAATTGCCGCGACCATGGACCAATGAAAAACGACTAACGATACCCTAGTGTATCTTATTATCGCGAATAGACATTAGGTACTCTCCTGCAAAGTAACGATTAGAATTTTTTTACCGCGTTAGTCTGAAAGACGCTTACGACACACCATAACCTACACAACAATATTTACGGAGATTGACGCCACCTCGCTGACCAAGCCTGACGGCCTAAACATAATCGAGCATAGGGTATTAAATCCCCACCCCTTAATACATAGCATAATGACTGAGTCGCCCACGCTCACCGCTTACGTTTTGTCGCCGCATCCAGCTGCGCCCTCCATCTAGTTATTCCACCGGGAGCTTGAAGTGAGTTATGTAACGCAAACAGCGGTACTATAACAAGCAGGCTACCAATCAATTCCCGCCTTTCTATTGATCGCAACCGACAGCGTGACGCTAAGGAATAAGTCCGGGAAACTTATGAAACGAGAAATCATCGCTAAGATAAGGGTTCTCTAATGTCACTGTTATTAAACCCTTTTGATTCAGAAACTCTAGCTCGTCACTAAAGTTCGCTTCAAACAGTTCCTGTAGCTCACCCGATGCCAGTAACAAATCTAACCCCGCCGCAATACGCTCAGACAGTGATGAATCATTAATTCCGACATAAAAGACCCAAGGAAACGGATAATGAATCACCAGATTCGGCGCCATCACCAGATTTTCTGGCTCGGACGCGCGCGCCAGTGCCTCCGTGTAATCCATCAAGGTAGCGGGCATAAGATCAAAGCGGCCCTGCTCCAGCATTGCTAATAGTGTTGTGACATGGGCACCATCGTTAACCGTAAAACCGTTGTGGCGATAAATGTCGACATCAACCCACCCTTTTCCCAAACCAATAGTAAAAGGCTTAAGGTCTGTCAGAGTCCCTTTCCCCTGAAGCTTAGGCAAGTCTTTACGCTGTAAAATTAGCCGTTGAAAACCGAGCAAATTAAACATGATTGGCGTCTTGACGGGCCGGTTAACCTCCGCCGGATCATCGACCATCTCAGCCGGAATATAAGGGCCAGCACGCACACGGATAAGTGACCCGTTATTGATCTCACGTCTCGCACGGCTGGTGCTGAGCTCTTGCGGCACCCGCGACAAACTAAAGGGGCCGTGGGTTGCTACCGTCACCTCCAGAACCTTTTGCAACAGAGCGTACTGATAGCTATCGCGCTTGGGGGAATGGCCCCAGTCCCAATAAGTAACGGTGTCCGCTATTAAACTTACGGGCACCAGTACCAGCATCAATAGCGTGAGTCGTCCAGTTAACAGCATCATTAAGATACGCCCTGTTATTATTGGTGTGGTTGAGCCTAGCAACAGTAGTCCACCCTGGCAATAACGGCACCGTTCCTTTCACTATCGCGCTATTCCCATCGGCCGTTTACATAACCTGATGACACGCGACGCGAGAATGCCAAAGCACTACCTATTCAGCTGCGTAATGTGCCAAAGCTCGCCCGACGGCCCCCACAGATAGATAACCTTACCCCAAGATTCGGTTTTAATCGGCTCAAACCTAAATTCATGGCCTTCGATACGCGATATAGTTTCATAGGCCGCGTTGATATCCGGCACAATCAGTTGCAGCATCAAGTTATCAGCAAACTCTTTGTTATAGTGCCTCTGCAGAAAAAACGTACTATTACCGCTTTCCAATATCGACAAATCGTCCGAAGCTTTTGACATTGTAAACCCGAGCGCCTGATAAAAAGACTGAGACACTTGGTAATCTTTACTCGGAATAAATACTCTAATATCACTGACCTGCATTGCCACTTACCTCCTTTTATATCCATATTTCATCACCACAACCAAGCTTCGAGACACAAATCAGCACCCCAGTAACGGTAGGTTTTTAAGGCTTTGATAGCGGTGTGCAAGCTCAATACAATGTGCAACCTCTCGCTCTGGCAACAGTTTACCAAGCTGCAGCACAAGCGCCCGGTTGCCCCGAAACTCTAACACCTCTGAGTATAACTCGCGAAATGTATCCACCAGTTTAGTTTGGCAGTGAAAAAACAAAAAGCACTCATCGGGAGTTTTCGACTTCCAGTCCATTCGGATAGCGCTACCACCTTTAGCGAGATAACTAGGCTCGCCCCATTTCAACGATTCATCCAGCTCCCCAACACCGATACGGTTGGCAACCGACAGCACCAGTTCACGCAACACCAGCATGCGCGGTTTTACGGCCGGAGGGTAAGCATCAAACTTTGCTTCAACATCCTTCGGAATTAGCGAATCACTTTTGGGCATAGGGGCGGTCCATTTTTATATAAGTCTTCCGTTCAAACCGGTTTGCTCATAGAGCTACGATTAACTATCGACATTATTACTCCCAATGATAACGTAATCCCACCAAAATACGACGACCGTGCTCCTTAAGTAAACGCCAATGCGGTAGAAACCCCGACAAGTTTTCTAGACTGAAAGCTCTAAGAAGGTAGCCTGCTAACACTACCGATCAGCGTTAGGCGTATTAACGCCCAATCGGCTATTATTATTTAAGAGGCTCAAGGGGCAAAAAAAAAGGCGAACCAGTTGGTTCGCCTTTTTTACAACACATAGCCGTATCTATTACTCCACAAACACTCGTGCATTGCGGAACAAGCGCAACCAAGCGCCGTCTTCTTGCCAGTCATCTGGATGCCATGAGTTGCTCACTGTGCGAAACACTCGCTCTGGGTGCGGCATCATAATAGTGGCGCGACCGTCTTGGCTGGTCACACTGGTTATACCGTTCGGTGAGCCGTTGGGGTTAGCCGGGTACGTCTCGGTCACATTTAAGCTGTTATCCAGGTAACGCATGGATACCAAACCGCTGTTGTCGCAGCTGTTTAAAGCGGCGCCATCGACAAACTCGGCACGACCTTCGCCGTGAGCCACAGCAACTGGCAGATGCGAGCCGGCCATGCCTTTAAACAACACTGACGGCGACTCTTGAATTTGCACCAGCGAGAAACGCGCCTCGAACTGCTCGGATAAGTTACGCACAAAACGCGGCCAATGTTCGGCGCCCGGAATCAGGTCTTTTAAGTTCGACATCATCTGGCAACCGTTACACACCCCTAAACTGAAGGTGTCACCGCGATGGAAGAACTGCTCAAACTGATCGCGCACTTGCGAGTTAAACAATACCGTTTTCGCCCAGCCTTCACCGGCGCCCAACACGTCACCGTAAGAAAAACCGCCACAGCTGACTAGGCCTTTAAAGTCTTCTAGACTCGTGCGGCCCGCCAGTAGATCGCTCATGTGTACATCGACGGCGCTAAAACCGGCACGGTCAAACGCCGCGCCCATTTCTACATGGCCGTTAACGCCCTGCTCGCGCAGTACCGCGATACGCGGTTTACTGCCGGTGTTAATAAAAGGCGCGGCAACATCTTCATTAGCGTCAAAACTGAGGTTAACCGACAACCCCTGATCGTTGGCCATTAACGCATCAAACTCTTGCTGGGCACACTCGGGATTATCCCGCAGCGACTGCATTTGATAGCTGGTTTCGCTCCACAAGCTTTGCAAAATTACGCGGGACTGATCAAATACCAATTCGCCCGCCTGCGAAATACGCAGCCAGTCGTCTTCGTTAAGGGTGCCTATTTTGTGGCTACACCCGGCCACGCCGGCTTGCGCATAAAGCGCCAGGACTTGCTCGGTGTGTTCGCGTTTAACTTGCAGCACAGCGCCTAGCTCTTCGTTGAACAAGGCGGTTAACGGACAATCGCCTAAGCCATCAATGTCGATATCGACACCGCAGTGGCCGGCAAAAGCCATCTCGGCCAAGGTGGTAAATAAACCGCCGTCAGAACGATCGTGATACGCTAATACCCAGCCCTCGGCCAACGCTTTTTGAGTTGCCTCAAAAAAGCCTTTCAATTGCGCGGCATCGTTTACATCAGCAGGGGTGTCGCCCAAACTGTTGTAGGTTTGCGCCAAAATCGAGCCGCCCAAACGGTTTTTACCCGCGCCTAAGTCGATCAGCAATAAGTCGGTTAGGCCTTTGTCGGTGCGCAGCTGTGGTGTAACGGCCAAACGTACATCGGTCACCGGTGTAAACGCGGTGATCACCAACGACAGCGGCGCAGTCACGGCTTTGTCTTTGCCGCCGTCCTGCCATGCGGTGCGCATCGACATAGAGTCTTTGCCCACGGGAATTGTTAAACCTAGCGCGGGGCAAAGCTCCATACCCACCGCCTCAACGGTGCGATAGAGTTTTTCATCCTCGCCTTTATGACCGGCCGCGCACATCCAGTTGGCCGATAGCTTGATGTCTTTAATATCGGCGATAGGCGCACAGGCAATATTGGTTAACGCTTCACCAATGGCCATGCGGCCAGAAGCCGGCGCGTCCAACAGCGCAAGTGGCGTGCGCTCGCCGATGCTCATGGCTTCGCCTTTGGTCGAATCATAACTAACGGTGGTAATGGCGCAATCGGCAACGGGTACCTGCCAAGGGCCAACCATTTGATCGCGAGCCACCTGACCGGTGACCGAGCGATCGCCGATGGTAATCAAAAAGCTTTTGCTGGCCACACTTGGGTGCTTAAGCACGCGTTCGGCCGCTTCGTTAATATGGATATCGCCGGTGGCGAATGAATCAGTGGTGGGCGTGTAACGGCTCGCCTCGCGATGCATTTTGGGCGCCTTGCCAAACAACAACGACATAGGCAAATCAACGGGCTTAGCATCAAAGTGAGTGTCGTTAACCACCAGTTGTTTTTCGCTGGTGGCTTCACCCACGACGGCGTAAGGGCAGCGCTCGCGCTCGCACAAAGATTCAAAGCGGGCGAGGTCTTCGGGCTTAATGGCAAGCACATAGCGCTCTTGGGATTCGTTACACCAAATGGCCAAGGGGCTCATGCTAGGTTCGTCGTTAGGCACGTTGCGCAGCTCAAATTTACCGCCACCGCATTCGCCATCTTTTACCAGTTCGGGAAAGGCGTTCGACAAACCACCGGCGCCCACATCGTGAATAAAGGCAATGGGGTTTTGTCCGCCCTGCTGCCAGCAGCGATCAATCACCTCTTGACAGCGGCGTTCGATCTCAGGGTTTTGCCGCTGCACTGAGGCAAAATCTAAGTCTTCGGATGAGCTCCCAGAGTCCATCGATGAAGCGGCGCCACCGCCTAAACCAATCAACATAGCCGGACCACCCAGTACCACTAACTTACAGCCGGCGGCAAACGGTGGTTTCTCGACATGTTCGGTGCGAATATTGCCGTAACCACCGGCCAACATAATCGGCTTGTGGTAACCGCGACGCTCGCCGTCATGATCTTCTTCAAAGGTGCGAAAATAACCGCAAATATTGGGGCGGCCAAACTCGTTATTAAAGGCGGCGCCGCCAATGGGACCGTCGAGCATAATGTCCAGCGCGCTGCAGATTCGCTCGGGCTTGCCGTAATCCTGCTCCCACGGCTGAATATAAGAGGGAATATTCAGGTTTGACACAGCAAAGCCGGTTAAACCCACTTTAGGCTTAGAACCTCGCCCGACTGCCCCCTCATCGCGAATCTCGCCACCGGCCCCGGTGCCAGCCCCGGCAAACGGAGAGATCGCCGTGGGGTGGTTGTGGGTCTCGACCTTCATCAATAAGTTGATGGCCTCGGATGAGTAGCGGTACTCGCCGGTGTCTGGGTCGGGGTAAAAGCGACCGGCCTCGGGGCCGGCAATCACCGCGGCATTATCGGAGTAGGCCGACAACACGTTCTCGCCACCCAGCTCGTTGGTATTTTTGATCATCTTAAACAAGCTTAACGGCTGATCTTCGCCGTCTAGTGTCCAAGAGGCATTAAAAATCTTATGGCGGCAGTGCTCGGAGTTGGCTTGGGCAAACATCATTAACTCGACATCGACCGGGTTGCGCCCCAGCGCCTGAAAGTTTTTCACCAGATAATCAATTTCGTCGTCTGCTAGGGCCAAGCCCAGCTCGCGGTTGGCGTTAACCAAGGCCTCGCGCCCGCCCCCGAGGATATCGACACTGGTTTGCGGCGCGGGCTCGGCGTGATCAAATAAACCACCGGCCGCCTCTAGGCTGGTAAACACTGCCTCTACCATACGGTCGTGCAGCAATGCTTTTACTGCATCTCGCTCGGCGGCGTTAAACTCGCCTTGCACGTGGTAGCTAACCCCGCGCTCGATGCGGTTCACCTCAAACAAGCCGCTATTGTGAGCGATGTCGGTGGCCTTGGATGACCAGGGCGAAATGGTGCCCAAACGCGGCAACACCAAAAACAGCTCACCCTCATGTGAGACTTCATCCATGCGGGGGCCGTAGGTCAACAGCTGCGCCAGCACCTGCTGATCCTGTTCACTCAACGGCGCCGAGAGGTCGGCAAAGTGGGTAAACTCGGCCGCGACCGAGGTAATACCGGGCGCAACGGCCTGCAAATTGGCAAGCAACTTTTGTGAGCGAAACGGTGAAAGTGCCGGGGCACCGGGCAATATGAGCATAGTAGGCTGCAACCTCAAGCTTGCGGGGTTGGATGGATTGAGCGTCTTACCGCCTGACACTTCGATTCGGGCAAAGCCGATACAGCCGATGCGCCGGACTATGACGGTACTGAGAGGGCCGGTATTGTACTGCAATTGATCAGCCTTGGCAGCATTCGAGCGGCAAAAACTAATCGAATCCGGCCATCCATATTAATCGCTCACAGAGACCGTCAAATGGACGCCAACGCACAAATCGGTTATTATTTGAACAGCAAGATTGCCCTTCTATACAAGTTTCAGGTGGTACACCGGCGTAAGAATGGTTAAAATCGCGCGAAATTTGTGCGGCTGAGTGATTTTAGAGGGCCTCCTCGGGATCACGGCACCGACCACAGAACCGGCTAACGCCGGAAGGGTAGGCCTAATGTTGAGCAAACTCAGACACTACGCGCGGCAGCTGCCACGGCGCTTTTCGCTAAAGCGCACGCTGTTTGGCGTACTGTTGATTGGGCTTTGCGCCAGCTTGGTAACCAGCCGCCCTCCCACCATGCTAGAGCAAGTGCTTACCAACGGCACTTTGGTTGCCATTTCGCGCAACGGGCCCACCACCTACTACGAAGGGCCCAACGGCACCACCGGCTTTGAGTACGCATTACTGCAAGGCTTTGCCGACTCGCTCGGGGTCACCCTAGAGATCCGCGAGCAGGAGCACCTAGGAGCCATGCTCGATATGGTGACCGAAGGTGACGGTCAGCTGGCGGCCGCTGGCTTAACCATTACCCCTCAGCGTCAAACCCGCGTGCAGTTTACCTCGCCCTATTTAGAGGTCACGCAACAGCTGATTTATAACCGTGGTAAAGATAAACCCGAATCTATCGCTGACGTTACCGGCGGCGATTTACTGGTTATTGCCGGATCGTCCCATGTCGAGCGTTTACAGCAGCTCAAAGCCGACTACCCAGAGCTTAGCTGGCGCGAAGAGCCCAACCTAGAAATGATTGACCTTCTGGAGATGGTGCACCGCGGCGAAGTGGACTACGCCATCGTTGACTCCAACGCCTACCATATTAACGCCCAAACATTCCCCCGTGCGCGCCTTGCCTTTGATGTAGGAGAGCCCGAAACCCTCGGCTGGGCCTTTCCTCAGCGCACCGACACCAGTCTATACGACCGCGCTCAAGCTTATTTAGCGCGCATTGAAAATGACGGAATACTCGACTCACTTGTTGCCGAATTTTTCAGTAACGATGACCCGGTCAGTACCGGGGGGGCGCTCCTGTTTACCCATCGCCTAGAAAAACGCCTACCCCAATGGCAGGGGCTGATGCAAAAGGTTGGGGATGAGGTCGGGTTAAGCTGGCAACTATTGGCCGCCATGAGCTATCAAGAGTCTCACTGGAACCCAGACGCACGCTCTCACACCGGTGTGCGAGGCCTGATGATGCTAACTCGCGTAACCGCCAAAGAGCTCGGCGTAAAAAACCGCCTCGACCCCGAGCAAAGCATGCGCGGCGGGGCTACCTACTTAAAAGATTTATACACCCGTCTGCCCGAGCGCATCCAAGACCCAGACCGTACCCTATTAGCGCTGGCGGCCTACAATACCGGTATGGGCCATTTAGAAGATGCGCGAGTGCTAACTCAGCGCCACGGTGGCAACCCGGACAAATGGGAGGACGTGGAAAAGTACCTGCCACTGCTGGCCAAACGTAAATACTACCGCACCGTAAAGCACGGCTACGCCCGTGGCTGGGAGCCGGTGCACTACGTGAATAATATTTTGCGCTTTCGCGATATTATTGCTTGGCACGACCAGCAAGAGCAGCGCCGCCTGGCTATGGCTACCAGCGCCGACACCAATACCGATGATACCTCCGAGCCAAAAGCAGAGCGTAACGACAACGGCATTATGCCGATGTCGGTGCTATAGTCGCACCACCTGACAACGTTTTTCAGCCCGCCACCAAACATGGCCTCCGCAACTGATCAGCGAGAGACACATCTGCGTCAATCAACCATTGAACAGCGATTGACAGCGACCTCCGTGAAGGTAACACTCTAAAAACAGCCTTAATGATAGGAGATTTGAATGATTACCTACCTTTACTGGGCCGCTGCTATCGCGCTGGCCATGGTATTGCTAGTCGGCCTGGGTAAATACAATTTTTGGAAAGCCGCACTAATCAGCGCAATAGCGGTTTTATTGGTCGGCTGGGCGGCGTATTACTTTCACTTTCAGCAAGTGTTTGTCAAAAAATACGGCGGCGTTATGAGTGTCACCGTCCCGGACGGGCAGCAACATATTGCCGCCACCTGGAAGGATGAAAATCTTTGGATCGAGAACTACGACCCTAAGACCAACACTTGCCATTTTAACGAATACTCGAAAGGCAATGTGTTGCAAGGTAAAGTTAAAATTAAAAACTGCAATCCGATACGAGGCAACAATGCCGCCCGCGCAATCGCCCCTGTGGCTCAGCGTACCAGCGCCGCCAGCCAACCTGCCAGGCAATAAAACCATTAGGCGTCAGCGTCATTACGACGTTGACGCTGTTGTTTTTTCTCTTCTCGGCGACGCCTAAAAAACTCACTTAACTGTTGCTGACAGGCCTCACGTTCAACACCTGCGGTAACCTGTATCGAATGGTTAAAATACGGCGCATCAAGCAGCTGCGCCTGACTTTCGACAACCCCCGCTTTAGGCTCGGTGGTGCCGTACACCAACCGCCCTACCCGCGCATGCACCATAGCGCCAACACACATGGTACAAGGCTCTAAAGTCACATAAAGCGTGCAGTCGTTCAGACGGTAATTGTTAACTTGCCGGGCCGCTTCACGCAGCGCCATCATCTCGGCATGAGCCGTTGGGTCGCAACTACCGATCGGACGGTTATAACCTCGCCCGATGACCTGCCCTTGCTGAACAACCACAGCGCCCACTGGCACTTCGTTATAATCGGCGGCTTTCTCGGCAAGCTCGCGAGCCATCGCCATCCACTGCGCATCTTCGCTATTAGCAACGATCTTCTCCGTGCCGCCACCGGCCAAGCGGTCAGCCTCGGCGGCGCTCATGGGGGCCACAAAGGCAAAGCGCGCCAATGTCTCGCCATCGCGCTCAATGGTCTCGGTAAACATAGTAAGGGGACGCACCCACCACGAGAAATCGCCGTACAGGCAGCGATACACCACTAAAGGCTCGCGAGTTTCACTGTGAGTAGCTATACGATAGACATAATACTCGCCACCTTTATAGTGGCGGTAGAGGCCGGGGCTAATTTGCATAAAAGCTCTCTGCATGTCAAAACGGCCATTATACGACGATTCCCATTTCGTAATAAATGTGCCGAATTAACCGGAGCGAGCAAGGGCGTGTAGCAATAGCCAGCGCAACAAGCGCTTCTTAGGTTCTGGCGCCAACATCAGTCGCATTAACCATTAATACCTTACAGTTGCGCAAGTAATTGATTGTGGTTTTGAAAGTTTAGTCCGCAGCGGCGAATAAAATCGGTAATTTCGTCCATTCCTTGCTCGACATCAGGTTGAGCTTTAGCGGGCGCATCTTGTAAAGCGGGGAAAATGCCGTAACCGGCCAATAAACAGGCCCAAGATTTAGCTTGATAACTTACCCCAAGCTTTTGTGCCTCCATCTCTTCTGCAAAGTTTTTACTATGGGTCCACAAGTATAAAATAGCTTTTAGTCGATCAGGCAACTGTGTATTGGCCGCATTATCGCGCCAATACTGTGTGTCGGTTCTTTGATTCGCTTTATAGTGCGCGACAATATAATCCCTTATGCCCTCAAACTTATTGTTGATAACCTGGTTAAAGGCCTTTTCATACTGATTACTAAACTGCCCTTTCTCGAAGTGGTCCAAAAAGTGTTTTATTGTCTCATAGCAGAGCGCTAACGCTGTCGCTTCTAGGGGCTCGATAAACCCTTGAGACAGACCGACCGCCAGGCAGTTTTTAGCCCAGTGTTTATCTACTCGGCCAATACTCATCCTTAAGTGTCTGGCCTCTACGTCGCTATCGAGCAACCCTAAGTGCTCCCTTAACTCCTGCTCGGCTCGATCGGGCATAATATAATCAGAGCTAAACACGTAACCATTGCCATAGCGGTTAGTTAATGGGATCTGCCAGGCCCAGCCATTAGACAAAGCCGTAGAACGGGTTGCGGGGGTAACCACATCCGGTATTGTGGTAGGTATCACTACCGCAGAGTCGTTAAACAAGTTTTCTCGATAACTCTTAAAAGACACTTTTAGCGCATCTTGCAGTAGTAAAGATCGGGCGCCGGAACAGTCGACAAAAAAATCGGCCTCTACCAACGAGTCATCGTCCAGCCTGAGCGATCCCACCGCACCATCCTCATCTAGCAAAACCTCTGTGACGGTGCCATTAATTCTATGTAAGCCTTTAGCAACGGCCCTTTCAGCTAAAAACTCTCCCAATAGTCCTGAGTCAAAGTGGTAGCCATAAAGGACCGAAAAAGGAAAGCTCTCAGCGGCCAAAGGCCCGAGATTATGGCGCGTTAAATAGGACTCCAAAAAATAATTATCCGGATGAGCCGGTGCTTCGATGCCCTGCATACGAGCTTTAATATTGTGAAAAAACGAAGGAACAGTCAGCTCGTCAACCTGGGCAGGGAAAGGATGAAAATAGCTGTTATAGCCGGGCACATGTGACCATTCAGAAAAATAAATGCCATTTTTGTAGGTCGCATTGCAACGAGGCATCCACTCTGACTCTTTAACACCAATCGAGTCGAAAAAAAGCTTTAAATGCGGAGTCGAACCTTCCCCGACCCCAACAATACCTATATCGCTTGATTCGAGCAGGCTCACCTGAACATCACCCCAGCGGGCCACCAGCATATTCGCCGCCATCCAGCCAGCAGTACCTCCGCCGACAATCAGTATTTTTTTAGGTTTTCTCATAATTAAATCTTTATTGATGTGCAGCAGGCCACCCGAGCAGCCGCTATAATTTTAACTTATCGCCGAATTGCTGCCTCAGCATGTTGACGTCATCAGCAGTTAGATCCCCCAGCAAATGCAAATGTTGCTTGGGGATATACGCAGCAGGATCCTCTACTTGTTTAAACACATAATGATCAAACATACTACGCCACGCGTTACGCTGTTTTTGATTTAAGTTGCGCATAGCCAGCAACGCGATATTCAAACTATCAAGTGGACTAGGTGGCGTTTCGCCTTTGAGTGAAGAGGCGTTCCACCAACAGTTCATTAGCGCGTTCACCTTCGCCAACGACTCCACATGATGCCACCATAACAGCGGAATAAAAATGGCATCGCCCGGCTCCAATTCAGCACAGTACGCGTTGGCCAGTGCAATTTTAAAGCGCGGATAGCGGTCATAGTCAGGCGCATCAAGATTCACAAGACTAGTCGGCGCGCCAGCGGGCGTGTAGTTCAGGGAGCCCGGGTATAAATTGGCCGTTTGTTCGGGCGGAAACAATATAAAACGGCGACGGCCAGCCACCACACACGCCATGTTATCTGCACCGTCGTAATGGGCACTGACTATGCCCTCGTTACCAATCCACAACCGAGGCTCTACCCCTTTAAAAAAATCGGAACAATTCTGATCAGTAAAACCTGGCAGAAGGCTACTGGGAAGAGCGTTTTGCATAGAAATAGCGGGATACACCTCGCGATCTATAAGCTCTAAAAGCCGACCTAAAAATAAATCTACCCGCTCCTCTCCGGCAATATAGTTAACACCGGCCATATCGTCGCTGTAGTAAAACCGTTTATTGGCGTTGGGCGGCGCCACAAAAATTCGGGCCTTCCCGCCAGAATAGAACTGACATAAATAGTTTGCAAAAGCCAAAGAAGACTGTTTGGCGGCGTTTACCACCGGCCAACACTTAGCAAAATCGCGAATAACGACAGGTCGCTGCTCGGGTGCAACATCTGAAAAAAACTCATCGGCCGACAAGTCTCGATATTCAGGAATTTTCTTATACGCCGTCATATATTACCTGCGTTTACCGCCATTTCACTTAAAGTTTGTTACGCAGTTCTGCCGAATAAAGTCATCGTGCATAGGCATAGACTCGACTGCATCTTTTATATTTTTTGCGTTATCCTGCAGCATCCGCGAAATATTAACACTATCAAATGCATCCATTAGCGGATGATATTTTTCGGGCCGGATATTCATTCCCTCAAAAATAGAAACCCAGCTGTCACCACTAAAAAACTGGCTAGGGCTGTGATCAACCTGACCTCGACTACGAAACGACTGTATTTTTTCGCGTAGCGATTCAGGCACCGGCATATTTTTGCACCAACGCCAAAACTCGGTATTAGCGCGACCTGCAGTACAGTAATGCAGAATAATAAAATCGCGAACCTCACGATAATCGGCATCTATTTTTTTATTAAACGCTTGTTCATTGCACGAGTCAAAATCAGCATCAGGAAAGTGCTTAATAAAATGGACAAGAGATTTATACACCAAATGAATCGCAGTCGACTCCAACGGCTCTAAAAACCCCGAAGATAGCCCTAAAGCCAAACAGTTATTGTGCCATAATTTTTTTCGTTTTCCGGTAGTGAAAGGGATAACTCTTGGTTTCCCCAGAAGCTTTCCACCCACCACCTCTAGCAAAGTATCTGTGGCCTCTTCGTCCGAGCAGTATCGACTTGAAAACACATAACCGTTACCGGTACGATGCTGCAGGGGGATTTTCCACGTCCAACCGAAGTCGCGCGCAGTCGCTACTGTATAAGGGGCAAGACTAGCGGTGTTTTCGGTTTGCACCGTCACCGCACGGTTGCACGGCAAGTATTCCCCCCAATCCTCGTACCCGACGTTTAACGCATCTTGAATCAACAGTCCTTTAAACCCAGTGCAATCAATATAAAAATCACTTTCAATGAGGGAGCCGTCATTTAGCTCTAGAGATGTTATGAAATTTCGTTCATCAACCAGAGCTTTATCAACAGTAGCCTCGATCCTTTTTACACCTCTCGCTTGCGAGAGCTCACGTAAAAAACACGATACCGCTATCGCATCCAGGTGTAGCGCATAGCTGTAACTATTTAAAACCCAGCTATCTGATTGCTGCGGGCGTAGCATAAAGCGTTGTGACTCCGCCATTATTGCCGCTGGCGCATGATCGGCTAAACGAGTGGCACCGCCATCAGCACAAGATTTCAGCCAAGCCTGATAAAAATCAAATCCATTAACCTCGTGCCCAACGCGGCCAAACGGATGGAAAAAGTGCTTTCCCGGCGTTAGCCAATCATCAAAACGAATCCCCAATTTAAAACTGGCAGATGTAGCCACCATAAACTCTTGCAAATTAATTTGGCAAGCGCGCAAAAAATCCATTATTGAGGGCACGGTAGACTCACCCACGCCAATCGTGGCAATGTCTGGCGACTCCACCACGGTGATTTTAATGTCGGCTTTTTGCAATACAGTAGACAGCAGGCTGGCCGCCATCCAACCGGTAGTACCTCCACCAACAATACAGATGGATTTTATAGGGTTAGCCATAAACTTACACTCACCAAAGACATACGCTACAAATACTCCATAATCGCATATAACGGATCAAAAAAAAACGCGCCGCATTACTGCGGCGCGCTCTTCAGGTTACCTTCGACTAATTTTACGTCAAACGATTAAAAGGTTGCCCGAAGGCTTAGCGAGTAAATACGATCAGTCATAAAGCTAAGCGCATCCGTTTTGTCGCCTTCTTGATTAAATTGGTACTCAGTTTGAGTTTCCGTACCTAGCAGGTTGCTACCTTCGATACCTATCTTCAAGTTATCGTTGATCGTGTAGTAAAGACTAGCATCCATCATTCCCTGATCTTTCACATAAGCAGGAACATAATCTTCAGACTCACGCAGGGTCAGCAAGTACTCCGAGCGCCATGTGTAAGCCAAGCGGAACGAGATATCCTCGTACTCATACATGCCCACAATGTTCATGTTTTCATCTGAATACCCAGGCAGTGGCAAGTCACTAAAAACTCGGAAAGTGTTCCGTTCATCTAACACTTGCTCACCGGCGGCATTAAAACGCGTGCTAGGTGGTGCCGCACTGGTAGGGTCTTCCAAACCATCTTGGTCAATGTAAGTGTAGTTAAACTGCAGACCTAAACCGCTCCAGGCACCCGGCAGCATGTCGTAAAACTGCGAGTAGGAGAACTCGACACCGCGGATGGTACCTGAGCCGGTATTGTCTGGCCCATAAGCCGATACCACATCAGTGCCACCATCGTGCTCAACATCTAAGTCAAACTGACGGTTACGAATAATGTTATCAAGCTCTTTGTGGAACAAACCAACCGTGAGCGAGCCCGCTGGAGCAAAGTACCATTCAGCGGTCAAATCGAGATTAATAGACTCCTCTGGCTCTAGGTATGGATTGCTGGCCGAGGCATTTAGAGAAACACTATCGATACCAATAACTGGGTTGGTAGCTTCATCTTGTGGCAAGCTTTCGTCTTGCAACTTAGAGTCTACATCTAGGCTGACAATTGCACGGTTACGGGTATCGAGTAAGTTAGGGAAGTACAACCCTTTAGAGGCCCCAAAACGCACAACAATATCTTCGGTAACCCCCAAGCTTAAGTTTAAACTTGGTAGCACAGTATCATAATCAGTGCCTTCAACAGTACTTAAGAAGGACTCTCCACTGGCCAGATCATAAACACTTTTGTACTCTTGCTCTAAAAACTCGGCCGTTTGTGCACTACCGCGGCTAGTCTCTGGCGGCAACACTAAGAAGCCCGTCGACTCTAATTGGTAACTAACGTAGCGCAACCCCACATTACCTTTAAGGGGCATCGCCATATTGTCAAACTCAAAGTCGCCACGTACGTAAAATTCGGTACGCTCTTCATTAGTGGTATTTACGTCGTGCTCACCAAATGGGCTACCGGCGGAAATACGACCTTCCATCTCAGAGTATGGAATAGCACAACCACCCGTACCATCTGCGGCATTACCCGCGGAGTCGCCCTCGGTCGACCATCCTTCGGCGCAACCCTGCCCCAAACTTTGCGGGTAGTTTTTTACTAAATCTAAACGTGGGAACAAGAATGTTTGCAAGTCACCCTGAATCACCTCGCCGCCATAGTAATCAGACATGTCCATCTCGTCGTACAACTCGGGGTGAGTCGCTGCAGCCGATTGTACGCGCTGCTCGGCAACCCAAGGTGTTGAGATGGGCGACCAGCCGGCGTATTCGGTATCACGCACTGTTAGGTCTTTGTCTGAGTAGTATGCCCCTGCCTTAACCGCCGTAAAAATACCATCAAACGCGTACTCGGCATCGATTTGGAAACTGTCAGCTTTGGCCGTGTTATGCTCTTCCTGCTGCATGCCCGAACCAAGATAGATATCTGGCTGGGTTTTCTCTTCATCAATAAAACCTTTAAAGTCAGCATCACTTAAAAACTCGATCGTCGGATGATCGCCGCGCAAGTCTAGGTAAGCGGGCAGCAAGTTGCCCACCTGATCGCCGCGAGTTTGCCCCGACATACTGTAGTTATGCACCAGCTTTTCAGAGTCGATGTGCTGGTAATCCAGCTCTACAGTTAAGCGGTCGTTAGGGGTTAGCTTTACGTTGAACGAGGTATCTTCAACGGTGTTTTCGTTGTAGTTGTAACGGGTAATATAGAGTAACGGTACCTCTGCGTTAACACCTAAGCCAACACCCGAGGTTAAAAAGCCATTATCATCAAACGTTCGCGGACGCCCTTCTTCTGACTCATCCACCCAATCGTGCGAGCTGGCCATAAAGCTTTTAAAGCCCTGCGCAGCTTGACCAATACGACGTTCGTTCCACTCAAGAGAAGCCTTGGAGTTAATATGTTCTAGGGTAACCTGAACAGTTTCATCTTTGTTGGCCCATTGCAACGAGGTGGTAAAACCTTGACGCTCGCGATCATTCTCGGCAGTACTAATATGATATTGAGAAGGTGTATACCAGGTTACCCCTTCTTCTTGACCAGAAATCGATGTGCCTTCATAGGGGGCGTCTTCAGCGGTGTATTGCTTGCCATCCGGAAAACCTAAATTGTCACAATTACGCCAATCGCTAGCGTCCGGAACACAAGGTTCAGAGTAACTTCCGGGGGTAATCCCCACCTGAGGAGTGCCCCACTCGTCATACACAACGGTCGAATCAACACCACGCGATTGGAAGTTACCCAAGCCAACACCGTCACCACGGGTTTTAAACTCCGAGTAAGAGCCAGCCAGCAAAAAACCAAAGCGGCCCACGTCGGTTTCCCAGCTGTCAGAGAACAATGCCGAGAACGATGGCGTGACCTCTTCACGGAAATCGCCGTAGTTTGCTTTGGCGTTTAATGAGATCAAACGCTCGTCCGAGTCAAACGGTTTGCGGGTAATTAAATTGACCGTACCGGCAATACCACCAGAGATTAAGTCTGCCGTCTGGTTTTTAACCACCTCGACAGCGCCCAGCAATTCCGCGGGGAAATCTTCGTAGTTTAAGCCACCATAAGGGTTAGCACTGAAGGCGTCGCGACCGTTCACCTCTGAGCGCACCCGATCCAAACCGCGCACCAACACACCAGTGCCTTCGTCAGCGTAGTGCTTAGGATCATCAGATGAGGCAAAACGCTCGATGGTGACACCGGGAACGCGCTGCAGCGCTTCGGTCACACTTTTATCGGGCAGTGCGCCAATGTCTGAGGCGGTAATAACATCTTTAACGGTATCGGCGTAACGCTTCATATCTTGCGCGTTCTCGATACTAACGCGCATACCGCGTACCACCACTTCCTCGACCAACTCTGGAGAGTCCGCACCTTGGTCTTGCGCCACTGCTGGCATCATCGCCCCAGTCGCCGCCGCACAGACTGCAATGCTTAATAGTTTTTTATGAAATTGCATAGCCACCTAACCCCTAGTGAAATAATTTTTTTGATAATAGAAGCGACCGGTTTCGTCGACCTAGCGCTTGCCTGAGCACATACCCACCCCAAACCGGGCTCGTATAAGCACTCAAGCGCGACTTCTATCGGTAAAGCGCGCCGAAAATGTTATTAACTATCATAATTTCAGCAAAACTCAGATACTAGTTTTACCCCGACATGGACAACGTTGTCAAGCCTTTGCGACAAGTGTCTCATTTAGGGTAATTATCACAAGATTAAGCTCACTAATGATTGACTTGTTTTTCAAGCAGTTATGGGAATTAAACGGACAATATCTTTATGCATCTCATCAGTTGCGCGACCCCTTCACTAAGGGCTGCGCGCGCAAATACAGGGCCATCACTTTTGCCCACGTTCAAGGCAGATGATAGTTGCTACCACAATAAGGTGGTTTAAATCACACCATCTTTACGCAATAGCGCCAGCGCCTCGGGGGTAACCCCCAATAAATCCTGTAAAATCGTCGCGGTATGACTGCCAACCTCGCCGCCCGGCCAGTCTGTACAACCGGGCGTGTCAGCCAACCGCGGCACCATAGCGGGAATATCCAGCGGCTTACCGTTTATATCGACCCGCTCAAACAAACCGCGAGACTTAAAATGCTCGTCACTAAACATATCCGCAACACTGTAAATTGGCCCCGATGGAACGCGCGCAGTGTCCAGCTCAGACAATATCTCATCGCTGTCTTTACCCGCGCACCAACTCGCGAGTACGCGATCAATCTCTTCTTCACGCTGCACCCGCCCGCTGTTATCGGCCATACGTGGGTCCGCTGCCATATCCGGGCGGCCGGCAGCGGTCATTAAACGCTGAAAAATAGAATCACCGTTGCCGCCAATCACCACGTATTTACCATCAAAACAACGGTAGGTATTGGTGGGCACAATACCCGTCACGGTGCTGCCCGAGGGCTCGCGCACGATCCCGGCACCGGAGTACTCGGGGATCACCGCCTCCATTAAATTAAACATGGATTCGTACAAGGCCACGTCGACTACCTGGCCCGCCCCGGCACTATGATTCGCCCGCCCGAGCAGCGCCAATACAATACCAAACGCTGCATGCAGCCCGGCAATAGAATCGCCGATACTTAAATTGGGCCTCACCGGCGCCTCCCCGGGGTGGCCATTCACGTACCGAAACCCGCTAATGCCCTCACAAACAGACGCAAAGCCGGGCCGTGACGCATAGGGGCCGGTTTGGCCATAGCCGGATATTCGTGTGTAAACCAAAGCAGGGTTCAGGGCTTTTATCTGCTCGGGCCCCAACCCCCACGATTCCATAACGCCGGGACGAAAGTTCTCGATGATCACGTCAGCATTGGTCATTAGCTCTGCGGCCAGCTCGCGGCCGCGCTCTGATTTTAAATCGAGGGTTATGCTTTTTTTGTTGCGGCCGATGCTGCGCCACCAAAACGAGGTGCCGTTTTCTACCGCGCGCCAACCGCGAATCGGATCACCCTTACCCGGCGGCTCGACTTTAATTACCTCGGCGCCAAAGTACGCCAGCAGGCAGCCCGCAAAGGGGCCGGCAATTAGCTGACCAAACTCAATAACCCGGATGCCCGCCAAAGGGCGAGCGTCAGATTGACTCATGCATGTTCCTTATTGCGTTTGTTATGGTATTGCCAATAGCGGCCCGCGCGGGTAAGTAAATCGTTACGGCGTCAGAACAATTTTACCCATATGACGGCTGGACTCCATTAGTTCGTGCGCGGCAGCCGCCTCGGCCAACGGAAACTCGGCGGCTATTAACGGCTTTATGCTACCGGCATTTAATAACGGCCAAACCCGCTGCTCAAGCTCGCGCGCCAGGGCCGCTTTGGCATCGCTTGAGCGCGCCCGTAAAGTGGACCCCGTCAGCGTCAGGCGCTTGAGCATAACCGACACAAAATCCAACTCGACTTTGCTACCAGACAAATAGGCGATATTAACAATGCGCCCATCGACCGCCGCAGCTTTAATATTGCGGGCAATATAATCGCCACCCACCATATCGAGAATCACATCGGCGCCGCCCTCGGCTTTTACCCGCGCGACAAAATCCTCGGTGCGATAATTAATGGCCAAATCGGCGCCCAGTTGTTGTGCCGCCTGGCATTTTTCATCGCTACCGGCAGTACACAGTACCCGCGCGCCGAATGCTTTGGCCAACATAATGGCCGTGGTGCCGATGCCACTGGTACCACCGTGCAGCAACAAAGTTTCACCGGCTTTTAATGCGCCGCGCTGAAACACATTGTACCAAACGGTAAAAAACGTCTCGGGCAACGCGGCCGCCTGCACCGGGCTAAAACCTTGGGGGATAGGCAGCACCTGCCCTGCGGGCGCCACACAGTATTCGGCGTAACCACCGCCATTTACCAGCGCACACACCTGATCACCAACCTGCCAACGGCTCACCTCAGCGCCGCACGCTACCACCGTGCCCGCAACTTCTAGCCCCGGTAAGGGCGAAGCGTCCTCAGGTGGCGGGTACAAGCCTTGACGCTGCATTACATCGGGGCGGTTTACCCCGGCCGCCGCCACGTTAATAAGCACCTCTTGGGCGCGTGGGCGCGGGCAGGCGACAGACTGCAACCGCAACTGCTGTTCGACAATAGCCTGCGCTTTAATAGAACTTGGTAAACTCATAGCATCCTTAATAGTGTGCTCACTAGGGCGCGAGTCGCTCAATGTGCCACTCACCCGCGTCCGTTAAGCGGTAACGAAAACTATCGTGCAAACGGTGCGCACCGCCTTGCCAAAACTCCACCTCGGTAGGCACAACACGATAACCTCCCCAATGGGGCGGCAGGGGTATAGGTTGATCCGCGTAACGCTCGTTTAACTCATTAAACTCCGCCATTAACGCATCGCGCGACTCAATCACCTCGCTCTGCTGCGAGGCTAATGCCGCCAACTGACTCTCTCGGGGACGGGAGGCAAAGTAGGCTTCGGCATCGGCCTGCCCTAACACCTCGACCCGCCCAGCCACTTTCACCTGTCGATCCAGAGGGTGCCAGGGGAACAATAGGCTGGCCAAGTGACTGTGCGCCAGCTCGCCACCTTTGCGGCTCGCACGATTGGTGTAAAACACAAAGCCGAGTTCCTCTAAACGCTTGAGCAGTACGATGCGCTGCGATGGCTGCCCACTTTCAGCAACCGTGGCGAGCACCATGGCTGTGGGGTCGCCTAAACCGGCCTCTACCGCCTCATCAAACCAATGCCGAAACTGTGCCAGCGGATCGCCGGCTAAATCGGTGCGACGCAAACCACCGCGAGTATACTCGCGGCGCATTTGCTCTAATTTTTGCTGCTGTTCAGAGTCTTGATTCATGACTGACGTACCCGATCTATCCGTTGTTGATGGAGCGGTATTATACGCGCCGAGCCTCGATAAAGTTTAACCGATGGTTTTGCCAAAAAAATACCCACATCTCTCAATGTGGGTATTTTCGCGGTGGCAATAACGTCAAACAGGCTAGGCGTTAATGGCGGCCTGCACTTGGGCGCCATAGTCGGCGTCGCAACGGCTAATCAAAGCCACCATCCGCTCTTGTACCGAGGCATCGGCCTGGCTTAAGCCGCCGGCAATATTACCCACCAGTTGCTGTTTTTGATCGTCACTCATCAAACGGTACAAATCACCCGCTTGCGTGTAGTGATCGTCGTCCGAGGTATCGTAGCGAGTGGCCGCCGCGCCCGACAAAGCCAGTGGCGGCTCAGATATGTAATTACTTACATCAGGCGCTCCTTCGGCCGCGCGATCGTTGGGGTAAAAGTTTGCCCCGGAGCCCTGCACGCTGCCGCTGTGATAAGGACAACCCGCCATTTGACCATCGCGCTGATAATTATTCACCGGGCAACGCGGACTATTAACCGGCAACTGATTATGATTTACACCCACCCGGTAGCGGTGCGCGTCTTGGTAGGCCAACAAGCGCGCCTGCAACATTTTATCCGGTGAAGCGCCAACCCCCGGCACCAAGTTACTCGGCGCAAACGCCGCTTGCTCAGTCTCGGCGAAATAGTTTTCGACGTTGCGGTTAAGCTCCAGCGTGCCGACCTCCTGCAACGGAAAATCCTTGTGGGGCCAGACCTTGGTCAAATCAAACGGGTTGATGTGATAACTCGCCGCTTGCTCGTCGGTCATAATTTGCAGCTTCACCGCCCAACTTGGGTAATCCCCTTTATCAATCGCCTCGACTAGATCTTGCTGCGCGCCAAACGCCGGCAACGTCATGGCTTCATCGTCGGTTAAGGTTTTAATCCCTTGGTTGGATTTAAAGTGCCACTTGACCCAAACCCGCTCGCCAGCCGCGTTCCAAAAACTCAGGGTGTGCGAGCTAAAGCCGTGCATATGACGGTAACTGGCGGGAATCCCCCGGTCGCTCATTAATATCGTCATTTGATGCAGCGCCTGAGGGTGATTGGCCCAAAACTCAAATATCGCCTGGGGGTCTGGCAAGTTGGTGCGCGGGTTTTTCTTTTGCGAGTGAATAAAGTCGGGAAACTTAATCGGGTCGCGCAAAAAGAATACCGGCGTGTTATTGCCCACCACATCAAAATTGCCCTGTTTGGTGTAAAACTTAACGGCAAAGCCGCGCGGGTCACGGGCATAATCGCTAGAGTCCTGACCACCCCCAACAGTAGAGAAGCGCAAAAACACCTCGGTCTGTTCACCGGCGGTCTGCAAAAAGTCGGCTATGGTGTGATCTTTTAAGCTTTCTTTTAACGTAAAAGTACCATAAGCGCCTGTACCGCGAGCGTGCACAACCCGCTCTGGGATGCGCTCGCGGTTAAAGTGCGCGAGTTTTTCAAAAAGGTAATGGTTGTCAAAAGTAAGCGGGCCGCGCTCGCCGGCGCTGATACTGTTATTGTCGTCGGTAACGGGCGCACCGGCAGAGGTGGTTAACGTGGTTTTAGTCATAGCTGCGTCTTCCTTACGAGGTTTAGTCTGTAACACGCTGAATCCGGTTAAAAGTTTAGACTCAACACTATGGCTCCACTATAAACAACCAAGAACACTAGCTAAAATTAATTAACTGAATCGATCAAATAGAATTAAGTTATCGCAAGACTGAACCAAAAGGCCAATAGCCGCTCTATAATTGAACAGTACTGGACGAAGTGTGGTTTCACAGGTACAAATGGCTTCCGCACGACGGCCAGCGCCCGTATAATTGGCGCTTATTTCTACAAAACTGAGGTGTCATGAGCCAGCCCCAAAAACCTGTAGGTGTTCTTCTCGCCGGCGGCCTAGCACGCCGTATGGGTGGTGGCGACAAATGCCTGCTGCCTCTGGGTGACAAAACGCTGCTGGCTCGCAGTGTCGAGCGTTCGCGCGACCAAGTAAGCCAACTGCTCTTAAGCGCCAACGGCAACGCTTTGCGCTTTGCACGCACCAAGCTGCCGGTGGTGCCCGATATATTTGCCGACAACCCCGGCCCCATGGCTGGTATCCACGCGGCCATGAGCTGGATGATAGAGCACGACAGCCGTAATGAATGGCTTGCCAGCTTTGCCTGCGATACGCCGTTCTTCCCCACCGACTTAGTGGCGCAACTCAGCGCGGCCCGCCTTGATGAATCGCAAGTAGTGGTGGCAAGTTCCGGCGGGCGAATGCAGCCAGTATTTGCCCTTTGGCACAAAAGTCTATTACCCGACTTGGCCGCCACGCTCGGCACTGGTGGCGATATCCCATGGTTGCAACACTGGATTGCCGAGCGCCCCCACGACGTTGTCGAATTCGCCTGCGAAGCCTGCGACCCTTTTTTAAACATCAACGCCCCTGCCGATTTGTATCACGCACAAGACCTACTTAGTAAAATCGGCTAGCGGCTTGTTCAGCGACAAGCCCGGCGCTTTTTGCTATACTGCGGCGCTTTATTGAGCAACCTCTTTTTTTGAGCAACCAAAGAAACGGCGCCCTATAGATAATGGCTAACTTGCTAAGACAAACTGCGACAATCACTCCACCATAGGCATATGCCCACCTAGCCGGCCAATCAACGAGTTAAGCATTAACCGTCTGATGCGGCGTTATTGACACCCTTTGATCACCTGATTTTCATACGCAACACTCTACGCTGTGCGGCAAGCGTGTCTGAACGCTGCCTAGCACTGACTGACTGGATACCTACAACATGATGAACCATCTGCGCCAACACTGGCTTGGCAATATTCGCGGCGACGTACTCTCGGGCACGGTTGTGGCGCTCGCGCTAATCCCCGAGGCGATCGCCTTTTCTATTATTGCCGGCGTCGATCCTAAAGTCGGCCTCTACGCCTCTTTTTGTATCGCCTTTGTCACCGCTTTTACCGGTGGCCGCCCGGCAATGATCAGCGCCGCGACGGGCGCCATGGCACTGCTGATGGTTACCTTGGTTAAAGACCACGGCTTACAGTATTTATTGGCCGCCTCGGTATTGTGTGGGGTGTTTCAGATTTTTGCCGGGGTCTTTAAGCTCGGCGGGCTGATGCGCTTTGTCTCCCGCTCGGTGGTAACGGGCTTTGTTAATGCCTTGGCGATTTTAATTTTTCTTGCGCAGCTACCCGAAATCACCGGCAACAATGCCACGCTGTCAGTATTTGCGTTATTAGCGGCAGGCCTCGGTATTATTTATTTGTTTCCCTATATTACCCGCGCGGTGCCCTCGCCGCTGGTGTGCATTGTCAGCCTAACCGTCGTCGCCATTTATTTTGGCATTGATGTTCGCACCGTAGGCGACATGGGCGAGCTACCCGACAGCCTGCCGGTATTTTTACTGCCCGATATTCCGCTTAACTTTGAAACACTGCAAATCATTTTCCCTTACGCCATCACCATGGCCGTAGTGGGCCTGTTAGAGTCGATGATGACCGCCACCATCGTCGACGATTTAACCGACACCGAGAGCAATAAAAACCGCGAATGTGTCGGCCAAGGTACCGCCAACATAGCCTCGGGCTTTCTAGGCGGCATGGCCGGTTGCGCCATGATCGGGCAATCAGTGATCAACGTTAAGTCCGGCGGTCGCACCCGTTTATCCACCTTAATTGCCGGCGTGTTTTTGCTCATTTTAGTCGTCTTTTTAGGCGATTGGGTGGCGCGTATCCCCATGGCCGCCCTGGTGGCGGTGATGATTATGGTGTCTATTGGTACCTTTAGCTGGTCGTCCGTCGCGGCGCTGCGCACCAATCCCAAAAGCTCGTCTATAGTGATGGTCAGCACGGTGGCCGTCGTGGTCGCCACCCATAACCTGGCGCTGGGCGTATTACTGGGGGTACTACTTAGCGCCCTGTTTTTTGCCCGCAAGGTGGGCGATATTCTTTATATTGGCAGCACGGTCGACGACGCCGGCGAGCACCGCACCTACCAAGTAATTGGGCAAGTGTTCTTCACCTCGGCCGAGCAGTTTATCGCCGGCTTCGACTTCAAAGAAGCCGTGGATAAAGTTACCATCGACTTACACCGTGCTCACTTTTGGGACATTACCGCCATTAGCTCTCTCGACAAAGTCGTGCTCAAGTTTCGCCGCGACGGAACAGAGGTTGAGCTGATCGGTCTGAATGAAGCCAGCGCCACCTTAGTAGACCGTTTTGCCGTACACGATAAGCCCGAGGCAATCGACCAGTTAATGGGTCATTGACCGTCCGCTAGCGACGAAAAAGGATACACGTATGAACAATAAAGTGATCGCCTGCATCGACGATTCCCAATACGCTCAGGCCGTATGCGACTACGCCGCTTGGTCAGCAACGCAAATGGATGCGCCACTGAGCTTGCTCCATGTACTGGACGACATTCCCCGCAGTGCTGCGGGTAATTTAAGCGGCACTATCGGGCTCGGCTCGCAAGAGGCACTGCTCGAAGAGCTTGCCAGCCTCGATGAAAAACGCAGCAAGATCGCCATGGAGCAGGGTAAGGTTATGCTGCACGCGGCGCGCGAGCGGGTTGCCAGCAATGGCATTGCCGAAGCCGAATCGCGCCAGCGCCATGGCGAGCTGCTAGACGCTCTCAAAGACCTCGAAGATGAAACCCGCATGCTGGTGGTAGGTAAACGCGGCGCCGATACCGCCAGCGCCCACGGCCACATTGGCAGCCACCTAGAGGGCATTATTCGCACCATGCACTGTCCGGTGCTTATTGCCCAGCAAAGCTTTAGCGCACCCAAACGCGTGATGATTGCCTTTGATGGCAGCGCCACCGCCTTTAAGGGCGTTGAGATGGTCGCCGCCAGCCCGCTGTTTAAAGGCATACCCTGTCACTTAGTGATGGCCGCCGCCGATACCGCCGACAACCGCGCGCCGCTTGATAAAGCCAAGGCGATTCTAAACGCCGCCGGCTTTGATACCACCGCCACCCTGGTAACGGGCGACCCCGAGAAAGCCTTGTCTGACTATCAAGCGCAAGAGAACATCGACCTGCTGATTATGGGCGCCTACGGTCACTCGCGTATTCGTCACTTTATTGTCGGCTCCACCACCACCGCGATGATCTGCCGCACACGGGTATCACTACTGGTACTGCGCTAATGAATGCCCTCCACTCAGCGTGGCGCACACTCTGCGTCACGCAGTTTTTTGTCATGCTGGTCATCTACATCGGCTTCGGGGTTGCCAAAAACCCGGGCGCCGTAGTGGGCGACTTTAACGACTTACTCATGCACTTTAGTGGCTACGTAATCGCGGGAATTTCCATCGGTTTTGCCTTCGGCCAGCGTTCGGTGATATGGCGCTTCGCGGTACTGTTTTTATTCTCCACCGGCATCGAGTGTATTCAATACACCCTACCTTGGCGCAGCTTCGATATGCGCGATATTGCCGCCAATACGGCGGGGATTTTGTTGGGGTTGTTGCTTTGGTGGTTGGGGAGATTGGCTGTTAAACGCTAACCAAACCTCTAAGAGCCAGCTGCATGCTCATTTCGGCGTCTTGATTACTCTAGATTAAGTCGTTATTACTGTTCAAAAATCAAAGGTCGAGTAAGACGAAAGCTACACTCTAGTAGATCGTATATCCTCATCACCCGCCCTATAAGCATCAAATCCCCGCATACCACGCATAACCACGGTCCTCCCAAAAGCCGCCGTTGCCACTGCCTATGTCGGCAAAACTCTCGACCAATTCAATCGCCATAACGTATTTGGCCATTTTGTAACCCAGTTGCCGCTCTACACGCAAACGCAGCGGAGCGCCATTGTCAACGGGCAAGGGTTCGCCGTTAAGTTCGTAGGCCAGCAGGGTTTGTGGATGCAGCGCGTCTTCCATATCGATGCTTTCGTAGTACGGATCTTGGCTTGAGCCCCAGCGGTCGGCGCAGTGAAAAACCACATAGCGCACTTGCGGCTGCGGTTGTACTTGAGCGAGCAATGCACTCAACTGAGCCCCCGTCCATTGGCCAATTGTACTCCAGCCCTCTACGCAATCGTGCCGGGTAATTTGGGTGCGCGACGGCAAGGCTTTAATATCCGTTAAGCTCAAGTTCATGGGGTTTTGTACCTGTCCCCCGACTTGTAACAGGTAGCTGGAGAAATTATCGGCAAGCAACCGTCGGTAAGCGGGAGTGTCTGGGTTGGTATTACCGTTGGCCCGAAATTGCGGCGAAATGGCCTCCGGAGGAAATTCGCGAGCCATACTCTGACGAGATGTAAGCGCATGTTGCGCCCTACTGCTGAGCGTTTCGGCGCTGCCCAGCACCCCTTTAAACCAACTGGAGCGCGACAGCCGATCACAGCCACTTAATACTGAGACGCTGCCTATGGCCAGTAGGCTTTTAAGTGCCGTACGGCGAGTTTTTTGATCTTTTTTAAAATCACTCATGACGCGCCTCTGGTTTTGTTTGCTCTGTGCCATTTGCATGATAACGGTAGCGGCCGGTAATCATAGAGCGCAGGTTATTCCATAAACCGGTTATGGCAACTTCAAATAAATGCACCACCACAAACAACACCAAGCCGCCCGCCGCTAAAAAATGCAAACTGCGTGCGCTTTGCCGGCCACCCAAAAGCTCTAGTACACCATGCATAACCGTATTCATACGCGGCGACATGCACAAGCCGGTCACCACCATCAGCCCGCCGAGACCAAAAATCACAATCAAGTACGCCAGCTTTTGCAAAATATTATAACGCTTGGCGGCCTCGCCCTTGGGGTGACGCAATTTAATATGGTCGATTACCGAGCGGCCAAAGCCGCGCCAATCGGCACGCGTGGGAGTCAGGTCACGCAAATGACCCGTGCAGGCAGACCAGATAAGGTATAAGGCTGCGTTAAACACCAACGCCCAAGCAAAAAAGAAATGCCACTGCCGACCGGTCGCCAGCGATTGCCAGCTAGGTATAGTAAGCCAACCGGGAAACCTACCTAGGGCGAGCCAAGGCGAATCAAAATCGGACGCTGAGCCCCAATAGAGCGCGGGGTGAGCATTAAAGATTTGCATTCCACTCATCAATAAAATAAGCAGACACAAAGCGTTAACCCAATGGGTGATACGCACCGGCAAACGGTGACGGTAAAAACTATACGTTGTGGCATGGGTGCGGGACATAGGCAGTCAATCCATAGTCGTTTCTTATTGTGTCCTTAGGGGACAGCACTGGCCAGCTGAAAATAATTCCAGCACGTGTTGTCCGGTCCATTGTAAGACGAGCGTTATAAGACCAACAAAACCGAGTGAACAGAGCCGACCACTCGGTTTTGTTTTGTCACCCGCGCACTATTTGTCCTCTAGCATTTTACCCAGCGCGGTACCGATGGAGGCCGCCCCTCCTAACTGCCAGCCGCCATCCACCGGAATCACCGCGCCGGTAATAAACCCGGCTAACTCGGAGCTTAAAAACAAGCAGGCATCGGCGATATCCCGCGGGCGGCCCATGCGTTTAAGCGGTACAGTTTGCAAAATTTTATCGCGCATCTGCTCGCCTGGGGCCAAACGGTCCATACCCTCGGTGCCTTCGATGGGGCCGGGAATAATGGAGTTAACCCGCACGCCCTCACCACCCCACTCGATGCTTAACGTTCGGGTAATCATATCGACACCGGCTTTGGCCGCACACACGTGAATTTGGCCAGCCATCGCGAGCTGCGCTTGCGGCGCCGAGATATTAACAATAGACGCACCCGGCTTGCGCAAATACGGATACACCGCGCTCATCACGTGCCAGGTGCCTTTAAGGTCGATATCCACCACCGCGCCAAAGCCATTATCAGACAACTGCCGCGCCAATGCGGGAAAGTTACCGGCAGCGCCCGAGACCACAACGTCGAGCGCACCCCAACGTGCATTGAGCTGACCCACCGCTTCCCGCACCGCCTCGCCATCGCGAACATCAGCGCTGTAGCCACAGGCGTCTTGGGCACCTTGCTCTTTAAGTGCTTTTACGGTCTCATCGATTTTGTCTTGCGAGCGGCTAATCACACACACGCTGGCACCACAGCTGGCGTAGCGCTCGGCAATGCCACGGCAAATGCCGCTGGTGCCGCCGACGACTAATACGGTTTTTCCTGCACAATCTATGGTTACAGACACAGTCTTACTCCTTATTTATTGCCGGGGGTCTTATTACCCGACATTATTTTTTGTACCGCCGCACGGCATTCGTCGCCATTTAAGCACTTGGCAAACTCAACCAACTCGGCCTCAATAACTGCCTCTAAGTCGATTTGATCGCCCGCGCGCAGTAAGTGTTTGGTCACAGCCAGCGCCTGTGGTGGACGGTTAACCAATTCGCGGCACACCCAGTCGACTTCACCTTCAAGACGCTCATCGCTGTACACCTCATTAATTAAGCCAAACCGGTGGGCATCCGGCGCAAGTATCGGCTCGCCCAGCATAAGCATCTCACGCGCTCGCGCCACGCCTACCCGCTCGGCCAGCAAGGCGCTTGCGCCAAACTCGGGGCACAGGCCCAATTTGACAAAGGGCAACTGAAAAAACGCATCTTCACAGGCGTAAACTAAATCGCAGTGCAACAATAAGGTGGTGCCAATACCAACGGCGGCTCCATTTACCTCGGCCACCAGTGGTTTATGCAGCCCCATAACTGCCCGCATAAACTGACGCGCAGGATGATCTTGGGTTAATTCGGGAGCCGACATAAAATCAGCCAGATCATTGCCCGCGGTAAAGCTATCGCCACTGCCGGTAATACGCACCACCCGCACCTCGTCGGCGGTTTGAGCCCACGCGAGCGCATCGGCTAAAGATTGATACATCGCCAGCGACAGGGCGTTTTTCTGGGCGGGGCGGTTAATTTGGATTTTAAGCACCGAGCGGACACACTCGGCGTGTACTTCCTGACACAGCTGCAACGGCAGATTCACTCTCACCTCCAAAGTTTGGGTACCTCACACAATACCCATTGAGTGTAGACCTTCTGTCGCCGGGCCGAAACCTGAGAATGTCACAGTTTTAGCGGCGCAGACCGGATTTGCGCAGATGACACCCTCGCGCCTGACCGGTACAATTGCGCCTCACACAATGACAGACCTAGGCACTATGAACATCCGCGAACAGCTTACCGCCCGAATCCAAACCGCCATGACCCTGGCCGGTATCCCTATTGAATGTCGTCCCATGGTGGCTGCGGCCAAAAAAGCCGGTTTTGGCGATTACCAAGCCAACGGCGCCATGGGCGCCGCCAAAAAGATGGGCACCAACCCACGGGAGCTCGCCGCTAAGATTGTCGAGTTAGTTGAACTGGACGATATCGCCGATAAGCTGGAAATCGCCGGGCCCGGCTTTATCAATATTCATTTAAAGCCCGAGTGGTTAGCCGAGTGTGTCGCCGATGCGGAGCAAGACGATGCGCTTGCCATTAACCCCGCCGCCGAGCCCAAAACCATTGTCATAGACTACTCATCCCCTAACCTCGCCAAAGAGATGCACGTGGGCCATTTGCGCTCGAGTATTATTGGCGATGCGCTAGTGCGTATACTCAGCCGTTTGGGCCACAAAGTCATTCGGCAAAATCACGTGGGCGACTGGGGCACCCAATTTGGCATGCTGATCGCCGAGCTGGAAGAAACCCTGCAAACCGATGCCAGCGCCGCAATGGCCCTAAAAGATTTAGAGGTTTTTTACCAGCAATCAAAGGCGCACTTTGACGCCGACCAAGCCTTTGCTGACAAAGCCCGCGAGTACGTGGTTAAGCTGCAATCGGGCGACGCCAATGTGTTAAAACTGTGGGAGCAATTTAAGCAGGTCTCGCTAGAGCACAGCACCGATATTTACCGCAAGCTTAATGTCACTCTAACCGAGCAAGACGTGTGCGGCGAGAGCTTTTACAACGAAGACTTAGCGCCGCTGCTGCAAGAGTTAAAAGATCAGCAGCTGGCCGTAGAAGATCAAGGTGCGCAAGTTGTATTTTTGGATGAGCTGGCCGACAAAGAAGGCAACCCATCGCCCGTCATTATTCAAAAGCAAGGTGGCGGCTTTTTGTATGCCACCACCGACTTGGCGGCCATTCGCTACCGTGCGGGTCAACTGGGTGCCGACCGCATTTTATACTTTATCGATGCGCGCCAATCACTGCACATGCAACAAGTGTTTACCCTCGCTCGCAAAGCCGGCTTTGTCGACAGCGACGTGAGCTTAGAGCACCACGCGTTTGGCACTATGATGGGCGCCGATGGCAAGCCCTTTAAAACTCGCTCGGGCGGTACCGTTAAATTATCAGCATTGCTTGACGAAGCGGTAGAGCGCGCCGCGGCGGTCATTACCGAGAAAAACCCCGAACTTGAAGGCGCAAACGAGATTGCCCGCAAAGTGGGTATTGGTGCGGTTAAATACGCTGACTTATCGAAAACCCGCACCAACGATTACGTGTTTAACTGGGACACCATGCTCAGCTTTGAAGGCAACACAGGCCCCTATTTGCAATACGCGTACACGCGGATTCAGAGTATTTTTCGCAAGGCCGGCATTAACCCAGACGAGTTAACCGGCGATATTATTCTGGGCACCGAGCAAGAAAAAGCCTTGGCTATTAAGTTACTACAGCTGGGTGAGGTACTGGAGCAAGTGGCCGGCGACGCCCTGCCGCATTTGTTATGCACTTACCTGTACGATGTGGCCAGCTTGTACATGCGTTTTTACGAAGCTTGCCCAATATTAAAATCGGATGTACCGGCCGAGCTTAAAGCCAGTCGCTTGCGCTTGTGCCACGCAACATCGCGTACACTGGCAACAGGTTTAGATATGCTGGGCATTGAAGTCAGCGAGCGCATGTAAAACGGCGCTTACTGACATAAAAAAGCCCGGGCATTAATAGCCGGGCTTTTTATTTCTAATGCCAACTTTCTTTACAGAGGCTCAATAGACCATTGCTGACAATCGCCACCTAACCACTCCCATTGCTGCACATTTTGTCCATCGGCATCAGAGCAAGCGTCAACATCGAGTACTCGACCACTGTTTTGGTTAACAAGCCGATAATAACCACTGCCCGTGGGCTCAATAAGCCAGCGCTGACAGCTCACACCATTTACTGGCCACTGCTGGACATTGCCACCATTAGTAGTAGAGCAGGCGTCAACATCTAAGGCCTTACCACTGCGCTGGGAAATAACCTCATAAAAGCCACCGCCGACGTGATTCAGGTTCCAACGCTGGCAATCAGCACCATTCCAGGGCCACTGCTGGACATTGGCATTATCAGCAGTCGAACAAGCGTCGACATCCAGCACCTTACCACTATGTTTAGCCACTAAACGATAAGTGCCATCTGCCACTGGCGCGTTAAAATCACCAGATGCTGCATACATACGGCAATCTCGGTTTGCCAACTGAACAACCTGGTTTGCTCCGTTACTGGCGACAAACTGACTGCTGTAATTTGAACACGGACTGTTGCCATCGCTAGGGGTAAAAAGCGGCGCAATTCGCTCAGCCCATAGCCCATTACCGTTAGTGCTATTAACCATATATACTTGACCGTTGCGAGCCACCTCATTGCCACCGCTATCGCGCAACGCCTGACCGGCAACCAACAACTCACCATTGGCGGTGCCGTTATCAATCCAAGTGACGGTAGGGGCATGAGAGAAGTGATGGCCAGACACAGATTCAATACGAGTACCTATATTGTCAGGCGCGCCCCAGCTCACCGCATTACTAGAGGTGCGGTAAAAGGTGTCACAATTGTAAGTCGACCCGCAGATCTCATACACCATAATATAATCACCATTCGGGACACGGGTTACCGTAGGCATACCCGGTCGCTGGATCGAATCACTAACGGCGATATCGATAACTTCACTGCCCCAACTAGCACCCCCATCGTTGGAAACTTTATGAGCAATTAATTGATTATAGCCTGAGCTTTTATGTTCTTCGGTTGCGTAATACATCACCAACCGACCTTGCGGATCGATTGCAAACTCTGCCTCCCACAGTCCTGTCACACCGGTTACTGGAGAAGAAAAATAGCTCCAGCTTTGCCCTTGATCGGTACTTTGGTATATTTTCAGAGCGCGGCTCGCTGGAGGAGCACCGTTATGAGCTGACACAACCCAAAACAGTGTGCCAGCGGCAACATTACCTAGCTGCTGTGGAACTTCGTACAACTCAGAGCAACAAGTATTGGCATACTGGGTTTCATTAATCGTTGCAATTTGTGACCAACTATCGCCATCGTTATTACTTTGATAGATATGCCCAGATCCTATGACGTCAAAGCTGGCAATCAATCGACCGTTGGCCGCGCCATTTGCCTGTAACCGAATTAACCGAGGGTAGAATGAATCAACATCCTCTAACAAGATTTCCTGAGCATTAGCGCCCGCCGACAAACTGAATGCCGTCAGCAATACAATTAAAGCGGCTCTAAATGAGATTTTCATACAAGTCTCCTAATTCCATTATTGTTATAACGCTTGCAGTATCGCCCACATGATGAGCCATACCGATTGGAGTAAAGCACTCCAAACTAGGCAGATGAAGACGGTGTTAGCTCACCTGGCGAGCACCTTGACTGGCGTTGCAAATATGAATTTCTGCATACTTTGCAAAAGCACTATAATAAGCAGAATTTACAGTACGACTAATAATTTCGACTTTTCCATTTGGGACTAAAGCTACCACGCAGCCCCCAAAGCCGCCGCCCGTCATGCGCACGCCGCCATTGTTATCTAGCATCTGCTCGACGGTTGCCACCAAAAAGTCGATCTCCGGCACAGTTATTTCAAAGTCATCACGCATGGATACATGGGACGCCGCCATTAGCCCATGCAAGCTCGACAAATCATTGTCAGCCAAAGCCTTTGCCGCATTGACCGTGCGCTCGTTTTCGGTAATCACGTGCCGAGCACGCCGATAAGCCGCATCGTCCAGCGCGTCTTTGTGGGCCCCGAGCATGGCCAAGTCGGCCTCGCGCAAACTTGCGACTGACATGATTCTCGCCGCCCGCTCGCAGTCTTCGCGGCGATCATTGTATTCACTGCCCACTAATTGCCGCTCCACCTTCGAATCGATAATCATCAAACTCAAGTCCGCCGGCATGGAAACAGATCGATACGACAAATCGCGACAATCGAGCAGCAGCGCATTGCTCGCCTCGCCCGCCGCCGATGCGAGCTGATCCATAATGCCGCAGTTACAGCCGGCAAACTCACTCTCGGCGTGCTGGCAAATACGCGCGATCTCGCGCTTGTCCAGCCCCAGCTGGTTTAGTTCACTGCACGCGGTGGCAAACGCAACCGACAAAGATGCCGATGAGCTAAGGCCTGCGCCTCGGGGAACATTACCCAACACGTAAATATTCATGCCTTTAATAAAGGCATGCTCACGCGCGAAATGCGCACACACGCCGCGTAAGTAATCTGACCAAGACTGCACAGCATCGCGCGCGATACTGGTGGTTAAGTCCCACTCACTTACAGCGTCATCAAAGTTACCGGCAACCACTTTAACGGCGGTATCTTCTCGTGGGCTAAGGGCCAAATAAGTGCCGTAGCCAATAGCGCAAGGCAAGACAAACCCGTCATTGTAATCGGTGTGCTCGCCAATCAAATTCACCCGGCCGGGGGCAAAAAACAAAGCGGTAGGAGGCGCACCAAAAACGCGTTCGAACCCATTTTTTACATCTGTTTGCATTAACGCTACCAATCCCCCTACTCGCTCAGAAAATGTGTCGTCGAACACGCACGCAAGCGCTCGGCCGCCTGTTCGGGGGTGATATCCCGCTGCGCCTCAGCCAACATTTCATACCCCACCATAAACTTCTTAACACTAGCGCTGCGCAACAGCGGCGGAAAAAAGCTGGCATGCAATTGCCAGTGAGATTGGTCCTGGTTATTAAACGCGCGGCCGCGCCACCCCATCGAGTAGGGAAAACTACACTGAAACAAATTGTCGTAGCGGGTTAAAAAGCGCTTTAATATCTGTGCTAACGACGCTTTCTGTTCGACGTTGAGCTGATCTAAATGAGTCACCGGCATACGCGGCAACAACAATGTCTCAAAGGGCCAGCAAGCCCAGAAAGGCACGACAACCACCCAGTGATCGTTTTGCTCCACGACCCGTTCACCCAGAGCGATCTCTTTCTCGGCGTAATCCAGTAATAAATTGCGTTCGTGCTCGTGTTGATAACGCGCGAGGTTAGCGTCTATTTTAGCCGCCTCTGTGGGCAGTTGATCTTGCGCCCAAACTTGGCCGTGCGGGTGTGGGTTAGAGCATCCCATTACCGCGCCTTTATTCTCAAAGATTTGTACCCACTCGTACTGCGCGCCCAGCTCTAACAGTTGCGTTACCCAAGTATCAATCACACCCACCAAGGCCGCTTCACTCAACTGCGGTAAACTTTTACTGTGATCGGGAGAAAAACAAATCACTCGCGCTGCGCCCTGAACCGACCGAGCCACCAATAACGAGTCATCTGGCACATCCAGCTCGACCGCGTTATCTTGCAGTGCCGGAAAATCGTTATCGAACACAAAAGTGCCCTGATACGCGGGGTTAATATCCCCCGTAATACGTTTATTACCAGCGCAGAGATAACAGCTGGCATCATAGCTTGGCGGCACATCCGTGGCGGGCGCTTCTTGCTGCCCCTGCCACGGCCGCTTGGCCCGATGGGGCGATACCAGAACCCACTCGTCCAGCAGCGGGTTCCAGCGGCGATGACTCTGATCATCGAGCGCCGCTTTATTGGATTGATTTGTTTCCGTCACGTTGTTTACCTCAAAAACCGATTACCACCAAGCCGCGTACAGCGCGGTTAAAATAACGACAATACAAGCCGTCGCAATGTTAAAGCCGGTACTGGTGGAGAAGTCCATATGCCCCAACTCAATGGCTTTTTCACTGTTTTGTTTAGAGCGAACCGCCAGCCCCAGCGCCATACAGATAATAAAGATCAAGCCAACGCGATCCATAAACGGCAACTCGGGCCAAAACAGTCGCGCCAAAATAGACAGCACCACGGACGATATCGCCGCCAACAAAGCCGAGTTTGCGTTAGCACGCTTCACAAAAAAGCCCAAAATAAAGATAGCGACGATGCCGGGCGTAAAGAAGCCGGTAAATTCTTGAATGTATTGGAAGGCCTGATCCAGCTTACCCAGTAGCGGTTCGGCAATAATCATTGCAAGCACCATCGCGGTAACCGCGGCCACACGCCCAATCATTACCAATTTTTTCTCGGACGTTTCGCCGCGGCTTAACTGGCGGTAAATATCCATGGTAAAAATCGTCGACACACTATTTGCCATCGAGCTAAGCGATGAGGCTACGGCGGCGACCAAGGCGGCAAATGTCAGCCCCATTAAACCGGCGGGCACCAACTTCATCATCTCGGGGTAAGCCATATCGGGGCGCTCCAGGTTGGGAGCCAACACCAACGCGGCAATACCAGGCAACACCACCAAAACTGGCATCAAGAGTTTTAAGAAAGCGGCAAACGCCATACCTTTTTGCGCCTCACGTAGGCTTTTAGCCGCCAAGGTGCGCTGAGTGATGTATTGGTTAAACCCCCAGTAGGACAAGTTCATAATCCACATGCCGCCAATCAACACCGAGATACCGGGAAGGCTGATGTAATCTTCATGCTCGGGCGAGAGAATTAAATCGAAACTTTCGGGTGTTTTTTCAAGCAGCGTCTGAAAACCACTTACCACGCCCTGGCCACCAGAAACCTCCACCAAAGCCAGGTAGCTGACCAACAAGCCGCCAAAAACCAGCAATACAACTTGCACAATATCCGTTAACGCCACCGCTTTTAAGCCGCCGTACAGCGAGTACGCCATAGAAAACACCGCTAAAAACAGCATGCCGTACATCATGTCGACACCGACGATGGTTTTGATGGCCAGCGCGCCTAAGTACAACACCGCCGTTAAGTTAACGAAGGTGTACACCGCCAACCAAAAAAACGCCATCACCAGCTGCACGCGTTTATCAAAGCGCTGTTCTAAAAATTGCGGCATGGTGTAGATTTTTTTCTCAAGCAGTATCGGTAAAAACCACTTGCCGATTACAATCAAGGTAATGGCCGCCATCCACTCATACGAGGCGATGGCCAAACCAATGGCATAGCCCGAACCGGACATACCAATAATCTGCTCGGCCGAGATATTAGCCGCCACCAACGACGAACCTACCGCCCACCAAGGCAGTGAATTACTCGCCAAGAAGTAATCCGAGCTGTTCTTGTCATGGCCGGCTTTCTCCCGCGAGACCCACCAAGCGAGCACGAGAAGGAATAGACAATAGGCGACAAACACGCCGATATCGATACTGCTAATATTCATGGGATCAACCTTTTAGTATTTACCGTTATTGTTATAACAAGCGTGCCCTTAAGCGTTGGGGTAACCCTCAGGGTTATTGCTTTGCCAGTGCCAGGTATCACGCATCATCTCATCCAGCCCAAAGCGCGCCCGCCAACCCAGCGCCTGCTCGGCGTGTTCAGGGTTGGCATAACAGACGGCGATGTCGCCGGTTCGGCGTGGGGCCAAGGTATACTCGATGGTTTTGCCACAGGCTTGCTCAAATGCAGCGATAACTTGCAACACCGAGTAACCGATACCTGTACCCAGATTATACGCCCGACAACCGGGCGCCAAGCCTAACAAAGTGTTAAGTGCCGCCACGTGGCCACCGGCGAGGTCCACCACATGGATATAATCGCGCACACCGGTGCCATCAAGCGTGTCGTAATCGTGGCCAAATACACTCACGGCCTCGCGCTTACCAATAGCCACTTGCGCCACATAGGGCACTAAATTGTTGGGAATGCCGGATGGATCTTCCCCTATCAAGCCGCTGGCGTGAGCCCCGATCGGGTTAAAGTAACGCAGCAAGCTAAGATTCCAACGGGCCTCGGGGGCCGCAGCAGCATCTTCTAGCATTTGCTCGACCATCAACTTGCTGCGCCCGTATGGGTTAGTAGCCTGACGGGGAAACGACTCGTCGATCGGTACTGTTTGTGGGTCGCCATAGACTGTCGCCGACGAGCTGAAAATCAAATTCCACACCTCGTGCTCGGCCATCACCTCGCATAAGGTCAAAGTCCCCGCAACGTTATCGCGGTAGTAGGTTAGCGGAATCTGGGTGGACTCGCCCACGGCTTTTAAGCCGGCAAAATGCATCACCGCCTGAATTGCCTCGGCGACAAACACCTCGCTCAAAGCTGCGCGATCATTAATGTCTAAGCGATAACAGCTGGGGCGATAACCAGAAATAGTCGCAATACGATCCAGTACCGCAGGCTTACTATTGCAAAAATTATCCACGATAACCGGCCGGTAGCCCGCCGCAATTAACTCAACACACACATGGCTACCAATATAACCCGCGCCCCCGGTAACTAGGACGTTAAGCTCTGACTTGACTATTGGACCTTGCGACATAACAACCCTCAACTCCGTCTCTAAAACCACAAGATATACTATATATCATATAAAATATTTTATCGAAAAAAAAAGCACTCAATTACAAAATTACCAACGAATGTAACATCTAGTCTGGTTGGCTAGCTCCACCATAATGCGTAGAGGGAGCCGCAACCAGAAAAACTAATGCGCACTAAAACGACTCGTTATCAGCTGTCAACTTTTTATAGGTCTCAATCTCACTTGTCTTATAAGGTGTACCATCTCGATGGAGCAGGTCGTGAAACCATACTGCAGGCTCAGCGCTTCCCTCCTCAGAGCCCCAAGGGAAAATAGTGTTGCTACGACCATTTACCAAGCCCCAATTAATCGCACCGACATTCTCCTTTTTTAACAGCGGTAAATGTGTCTCAACTATCGAATTGTTAGTCCTGGCCATCCACTCCGTACATATGACTGGACGCCCTAGGGCTTGCATCTCATGAATATTTTTCTCCATCAAATCAACTTCATGGTATTGGTGGAAGGTAATGATATCTGAGTGAGCTTTTTGGTATGCATTTAGCTGCTCAAAGCCGGCAGACCAATTCCAGATACCTGCGGTAACCGGCTGACTAGGGCTAGCTGATCGAACCCAAGCAAACGCCTTTTTTAGCAGCGGCAAAGACTTTTCTTCCAAGCCGTTATTGCCAGGCTCGTTGTAAACATCCCAATAAAGTACGCGACTGTCATCAGCAAAGTGCGATACAACGGTAGTTACATACTGCTCTAAACGGTTCCAGTTTTCTGACTTGCTTTTTTCCGCCAAAACAGGACTTTGAACCCAACCAGAATTATGCACGCCAGACTTGGGCTCGGGTTGAGGGCCGATATTGGCGGTAGGGTTCCAACAGTCGTCAAAAAACACAAAATTAGGCTTAATACCATGACTACTAGCGATTTCCAGAAAATGATCCATACGCGCTAAAAACCCATTGGGATCGGCCTCCCACGCCATGTCATGGAGATAAACGCGAACAGTGTTAACACCAAAATCGGATGCCCACCCAAGCTCTCGATCTATCGTTTTCGGGTCGAAAGTTGCTTCTTGCCACATTTCTAGCTGATTGATAGCGGTACTGGGCAAAAAGTTTACACCAACCAGCCAGGGCTGCTTCGCATACCATTCATTTGCTTTCTCACGACTCCAGCGCTGCGGCGACGTGTCCGATACTGAAGCGGAGTCTTTAGGGGTTACTGAATGACTGGAACATGCTGACAACATCACAACAAACGACAATACAAAACTCGCCTTTAACCATCGTAAATTCATACTAACCTCTTTAACTTAATTACGAATAAAGAACTAATCTGAAGTCGAAAACTTATAGATCGTTCTAGATTTAAATGTCTCGCCAGCTTTTAAGCTGGTACGGGGAAAGTGCGGTTGATTCGGAGAATCAGGGAAGTGCTGTGTCTCCAGGGCTACAGCGCCGCGATACTGATAAGCGATACCACCTTTTCCCTCTACAATACCGTCTAAAAAATTACCGGAGTAAAATTGTAGACCTGGCTGATCGGTCACAACTTCCATAGTCCGGCCCGACTCAGGATCTTTTAGAATTGCGGCAGTGTGCAGATCACCCGGAAATTCGGAAGAACGTAGCACCCAGTTGTGATCGTAGCCACCACCAAAACTAAGCTGCTCATGACTCTTGTTTATATCTCGACCAATAGATTTAGACGTATTAAAATCAAATGGCGTACCACTGACCGACAGTATTTCTCCTGTGGGAATTAACGACTTGGTGACTGGCGTATAAAAATCAGCGTTAATTTTTAGCGTATGACCAAGTATTGAACCATCGCCTTGCCCGGCCAAATTAAAGTAGCTATGTTGAGAAATATTGACCACAGTATCGTCAGAAGCCGATGCTAAGTAGTCAATAATCAACTGATTGTCCGCGGTAAAAACATAGGTCACACTGACATATAACTCGCCTGGGTAACCCTCATCTTGATCGGAGCTAATAGTGGAGAATCTGACACCTGGACCATCCTCGGTATCAACCACCGAACCATTCCACAACAATTTATCAAAACCAACATTACCACCATGTAAATGATTGGGCTCATTATTGATTGCCAGCTTGTACTGTTTGCCATTTAAAGAAAACTGCCCCTTATCAATACGGTTCGCGTAGCGGCCCACCACTGCACCAAAATAAGGGCTATCCGTCAAATATGGGGTGGGCTCATCAAAGCCGAGCACAACATCTTCAAGGTGCCCTTGATTATCAGGAACCTCTAGACTAACAATCACAGCACCAAGGTTGGTCAACTCAAGTTTCGAGCCGTCAGGTCCCTTCACTACATACATCTGAGCTTTTCGGCCATCAGGCAAAGCGCCAAAGTTTTTAACGGATACTTCCATCATATCCTCGTTAACATCGGCAGCCCATACGCCCGAGGTCGATAGCGCAGTGGCAACCGCCAAGGTTGCAAATGATTTTTTAGTCATGTTGATTCTCACTCATCGTTGTTATATTCGCAGTCTAAAAACTAAACAGCTCCGCCAACACCTTGTGTTGGCGAGTCATTAGTAAGGCATAGGCTGAGGAGACACGGTAGGCCCCCATGCCTCTAAGATATCTGGGCCATTTTCTTGCGGAACAAATTGCATCCGATCTATGGCCATTTGCCGTGGCTCAGTCGTCACCAAGTCGTTGTGCTGATGGTAAACAATAAACAGCTCATCGCCACTGGGAGACTCAACTAGGCTATGATGAGCGGTACCGTGAGCATAGCTGGTAGACTTCATAATCGGATTGTTTTCGTATTTTTTCCAAGGCCCTAAAGGATGACTTGCGGTTGCATAACCTACTGAGTAGTGTGGACTCTCAAAGTGGCTGCCCGAGTACGTTAAATAATATACGCCTTTATGTTTAATGATCTCAGCCCCCTCTGCCACATTTGCCATATGAGTCTCCCAAGGTTCTACTGGGCTAATCATTTTTTTCATGGTTTCAGGCTTAACACTCGTCATATCGTCGGCCAGCTCCGCGCCCCAAATATGGTTGCCATTATCAAACCCTACGTAGTAAAAATAACGTTTACCATCATCATCTTCGAATACATAGGCATCAATTTTGATAGACTCGGGAACCATGGGCTCTTGAACCTTCTGTTTAAAGGGTCCCATAGGCGAGTCAGCCTGTGCCACAGCGATGCGCTCATCGACGGCGTAGTAGAGGTAGAACATACCATCACGTTCAACAATATCCGGAGCCCAAAAGCGCGATTCGCCCCATGAGTCTTCATTTTTAAGCACAAAGCCCTGATCTTTCCAATTAACCATATCCTTGGATTTATACAAACGAATACCATTTACCATGGTAGGGAAGTCTGGTGTGTAGGTACAGTACGCGTAATACTCACCCTCATGCTTCAAGAGTCCGGGATCTGCGCAACCTGACCGAACAGGATTTTTATAAGTCATTGCGGGCAAGGATTTTTCATATGGTTCGACGGTAACGCCTCTAAACTCTGCATCACCACTGACAACTCGTAACACCAACTCCCCGCCAGTATATGTATCATCCACGGCGTCATACTTGGGAAATTGGTTATCGGCAACGGGGTTATCATTAACGTAAAAAACGAAGTTATCGCGGCTTACTTCTAGGCGAATGGGCACCCACTGACCCGGCTGAATGCTAACTTTTCGGCGTGCCATTTCACTGGAGTCTTCCATTAAAAACACCGAGTGATCAGCTCCGCGTAATCCCGTATAGTAACCCCTAAAATCACCATCAGAACGATTATTCACACGAAACGCTACGCCAGCTACCGCGCTTTTCCCCACAAGTTTTATTTCCGCCTGCACGACATATGAATCATAACCCCCTGTGTTTAACGCCTTCCATTTATCGCCAATACCACTTAAGTTGATACTAGACGCCCCGCCGGCACTCGACGCAGAGGTCTCGCCGTCACAGCCCATTAGGCCCGTAAAAGCCAACAGTAAAAAAAAATATCTTTTCATTATCATCTCTTTTATCTCCCATTTATTCACTTAACGGCGATGCAACACAAGGTCGCTACCTGTTCTAAGCGCAAAGCTGCGGCATTATGGCAAACTAAGTCGCGCAATAATCTGACCGCTCATTAATCGCCACCTTCGGTCAAAATATGATTCCACCTAGTTTCGCTACCATACAAACGCCTCACTGATCTGTTGTCACTGTTATCGTGAAATTCGTCGCTGTTTTCACTCTAGGGGCTTCAACACTCACTGCAGTAAAGGTTCCTTCGTAAGTCTTAGATACACTCATCGTAGGTGAGTTTTCTGATGCGCCACTGGCACCACCACCGCATCCGCTAACAGCTAGCAATGCAAGCACCATTGTAACCACTAATATCGCACTTTTGCGTGCACGCACAGCCCACAACAAAAACCAAGGTGCACACAGTACACCGGCAACAGCCATCGGCTCGTCCAAAATAGAAGCAGAAACCACTTTCTGATCAACAACTTTCATACTGACCACTACGTCTCGACCGGGCAGAACAGTTACCTGAGAATCGGACAGCTGCACCGTCCCCTTAAACTCAGGGACATCTGCAGTTAACAAGTAATCGCCTCCATAATCGTTACTTACATGCAAGCGAACATCGGTAGATTTCGTACTGCCTGAGCTCAGTTCAACGCCATCTATACTCGCTCGTACGCCACCCAAAGGTTCGGCATTAAACCACGTAAGACAACGACCATCCTCTGAAAAATCAGACGCCAGCTGCAACAGTTTCTTTCCACCCTTTAACACCAACAAAGGCGATGAGTAGTTTTGGCAAAAATCGACGTCTGTCCCCGCTGGAAGTTCTGTATGAACAGGAGAGTCATAAGCCAACCAAGGGCCTGCAGGATCGCCCGAGTGACTGATAAATACAGTCGCCCCGTTGTCAGGCTGTACCACGCCCTCTCTGACGAGCGTACGTCCCTGAAGTACAAGCTGATCGTTACCGTTTGCAGAAGACGATATCGTCATAGTCGGAGTAGCCCAAAAAGTAATCCCATCTTCCGTTATAACAGGTTCGCCTAAATAGTTCGGATCACTCCAATCTAACGCATCACTCGACTCGCGCAGATAAGTAGCGCAGCTTAGCGCCCCACAAACCTCATAGCTCATCGCGTATCCACCACCAGATAAAGCAACCACATTAGGCATTCCCGGGCGATCACTCGAGTTATTACTCGCGACCACATCGATAGGCGAACTCCAGTTAACGCCATCGCTCGTTTTGGTGTAACGTAAAACTTGAGAGTGATTAAGCGGTGTTTCATCCGCATAAAAGCATACCAGCTCGCCAGTTGCAGCGATGGCAAACTCCGGCTCCCAGATACCCCCTTCGTTGACAGGCTTATCCGCATCGACACAGTTACTTAAGTAGTTCCAAGTAAGCCCTTGATCCGTACTGTGATACACCTTTATCTGCATCGGCGAAGCCGACTCCTGCTGCCCCACCGAACCAGCCCACAATAGCGTCCCGGCCTCTAAACTATTAATAGAGCTTGGAAGTTCGTACAAGCCGCCGCAACACAATCCAGCCTGAAAATCTTCATCGCGGATCTCACTTAGCAACTCAAAGCTTTCGCCCTGGTCACGACTGACAAAAATATCTGCATGGCCCACACCTCCAGTGAAACTAACCACGCTGGCGATAATGTTGCCATTTTCATCTTCTTGCTCACTATGACTAAGCTGCAGAACGCGAGGGTATAAAGACTCATCCCCACTCAACAACTGCGACTGGCCTGCGTACGACCATGCACTACACATAAATAATACCGTTAACAACATAACAACGGGCAGCTTTATCGAAAACATTTATTCAACCTCGTTAGCTTTGATAAAAAAATGGCTTCGCAAGTAAAACTTAACGAAGCCCAAAGCGATTGCCCCAAATAACAAGCCAACTACATGCTAAGGCTTTTAAAATCAAAACCTTAAAAGTTTGCTCGAACACTTGCCCCGTAGAAAGTATCATCCAGACGAATATCATGAGGGAAGGACTCGGTGTCAAAATAGCTGTAGTATTTACCGCCATTAACGTTAATCCCGTCAAAACTCACAGTAACATTCTCTGTTACATCGTAGCCGATAGAAAAGTCTAGTCGCCCATTCGCTTTAACAGTGTTAAATTTTGCGCCGTCACCCGGCGTAACCAGTCCACCGCCAAAATAACCATCGTCATACTCTGAGCGCCAGTTGTATACGACCCGCGCAGTAACACCATATTTTTCATATAATAGACCAACGTTATAGCTGTGCTTTGACACACCAAGCAACGGTTCGCCTTCTAGAGGGTCGCCCTCCGTATCAATAGACGAATCAGCCAGCGTATAGTTAGCGGTCACGCCGAGTCCGTCCCAGCCCTCCGGAAGAAAATCCAAAAACCATTGGGAGCTAAGCTCAACCCCCTGAAGGCTTGACTGCCCCAAGTTACGCGGCTTAGAGATGTTGTACTCAATGCCATCAATTACTTCGACGTCGGTACCTACGGCGACACGATCCTCAATGGTACGATAGTAAAGCGCTGCAGAAATATAAGATGAGTTATCAAAGTAGTATTCTACCGTCGCGTCATAAGCATCTGAAGTTTGTGGCTTAAGGTCTGGGTTGCCACCAGCACCACCGGGGCGAACATTAGCGTTCAAAGGAACATCGTAAGTAAGCCCAGGATTCAAATCACCAAAAAACGGCTGGGCAATAGTTTTAGCGTATGTAAGGCGCATCTGCAGCTCTTCGGTTAATTGTAGGCGCGCAGATGCGTTAGGCAAAAAGTGACCGTCTGAAGTATCGCGCGTCACTGGAGTTAGCTCTCCATTAACTCGACCAGTACCACTTAAGCTACGAGAGGTATGACTGTAACGGCCACCGATCAAACCGTCCAGCAACATCCCGCTTGCCAAGTCGACCTCATATTTGGCCTGCAAATAGACTGAAGAATTTTTCTCACTGGCCTGATAATTCTTCGACGGATCCCAGTCAGGGTCGCCTAAGTCTGCACCATACAACTCGCGTAATTGATCCGTATTATCCCGTAGAAAATCTGCACTTGGCGTATACCATTTAGCACCATCATTGATTACAGAAATAGTACCAGGTGTTTTCACCAAGAAATCGTCTGGTAAATCCGACTCACTGATTAAAGTAACGCGATTGCCACCGGGGGCTCCAGGCCCACCAGAGGGAGTCGCAAAAAACTGGGCATCACGATCGGAGTACCGAGTACCAAACTGCAGCTCACGAATAAAACCGTTAGAAAGCTTAAAAGCACCGTCAACACTAATAGCATTGGCTTCAGATTCAGAGCGGTTATAGTCCTGAACCAGACCATTGGCAAAACGGAAATCCACCTTATCACCCAAAGGGTTTCCCGGCATCATCGTAGTACCATGACTGCCGTCATTCACAAGGATGCTGACCGAATCAATCTGCTTGCCAATATCAACGATGGTGCTTCTGTTGCCGTTTTCCGACTCCACACGCGATAAATCCACTGCGAGATCAAGCTTGTCTGTGGTGTATTTAACCCCACCGCCATATACATACTGATCTGTCTCAGAGCTTTTTGCTTGCGTAGAAGATAGCCCGGGAACATTGTTAAACGTGGCAGATTGCCCCAACCGCAACTCTTGCATTGTGGTTGAGCTCGCATCGTAAAAACCTGCGCCATTCACCGGAGCGGTAAAGCTGTCGCCCGTCATCGCTAAATCGGTAATGCTTTGCGCCGCAAAAATATCTGAGAATACAAAATAAGTACCAAACTTGGTCTCGTAGCCCGCGTAGAGCGCATCAGCATACACCTCAAGATTTTCACTTGGGCGCCACTGATAGTAAACATTAGCTTGTGGGCGCTGATAATCTCCGGTGTCGCTTAAACCACCCACACACGTTGGCAACACTGCACCTGCACCGCCCTCGGGGCCGTTAGTGCCCGAGCGAGGATCACAATTAAACGAAGTGCCTCGACTAAAGTCTTGGTCCGAGTAAGACACATCAACCAAAAGGCCCATTTCGCCCACGCTGGTATCAAAACGGTTGGAGACTAAAATACCACCGGTTAAGTTGGTTTTATCAACCTCTTCACCTTGTCGTGCACGAACGTTGGTAGCAACAGTCCAGCCTTCATCAAAACCAAATGGCTTCACACGTTTTAAGTTGATCACGCCGGCGATGCCACCCTCCACCAACTCGGCCGAGTTGGACTTATACACATCGACACCAGATAAAGTTTCAGCAGGCAAATCTTGAAACGAAAAACCTCGCCCAACACCAGTAAAGATCTTGCGGCCATCCAAAGTTGTGACAATGTCGCCAATACCACGAATAAGGGGGCTGCCAATTTCATTATTAAAGCCGTTCACAACTTGGATACCAGGCACACGCTGCAAAGCCGCAGCAACCGTATCATCAGGAAACTTACCAATATCATCGGCGACAATCGCATCGACGACATTGTCTGAGCTTCGCTTAATATCTTGCGCTTTCTCCAAGCTGCTGCGAATCCCTACTACAACAACTTCTTCGAGCATTTCATTATTACTTGCGGGCGCATCTTGAGCGGATGTAGTCCCACTGATAATGGCGGCAATCGCCGAGGCCAAAAGTGCTTTTCTGCGGGTGTTCATTGGTATCTCCTCATTCGTAGCTATGTATTTATTGTTTTGTCTATCCACAACATCAAATATTGGGCGGCGCCAGGATCGTTACTGCTATCGTTATCTTAATGCAGTCGACCTCAGCAGCACATCTGCACTTCTTAGCTTTTAAAATTTGCACAATGCCGACGCCCTAAATCTGCATTTAAAGTTATAGAGATAGTATCGACGTTTTATAAGATAAATCGGATTATATGGATTTGCAAGGTTAAGTTTAACAAAAATGCCCAAGATTACCCGACGAAACTCTTAACTCATTGAAATAAAAGACTTTTTAAAATCTCTTTAAAACGAAATAAATATAATATATATTATATATTATATTCTTAAGATAAAAACAAAGGAGCCAAACAATGACTAAATACACTCAAACTAAATTAATGTTACTGCTTATCACCCTGTGCTTTACTTCCGGTGCCTACTCACAGCAACCTTCTCCGCCCGGGCAACCTTCGAATGGAGAAAAAGCGATCCATGAAGCTTATCTGTTTGCCCACATGACGCACGCCGATTACGGGAGCCTCTATTACTCCGTCAGTAAAGACGGCCTGCACTGGCAATCATTAAATAAAGGGAAGCCGGTTTTCGGCGAATATCATGGCCATCCACACATTGTTAAAGGGCACGACGGTCGTTACTACCTTGTTGGGAACGAGAGTGACGCCTCGCCTGACATTAATTTCTGGGTGTCCGATAACCTAATTGATTGGCAGCGCTACAGCCAATACACACCCAAATTGCCGTCCACCCCCGATTACGCCGATGCATTACAACGTATAGGTGCGCCAAAATTATTTTTTGATAAAGACTCAAAAAGCTATGTGCTAACTTGGCATACTCCCCATAAGGAAGGCACAGAGAAAGACCCAGAACGATACTGGGCAAGCCAGCGAACCCTATACGTGACCTCTAATGACCTAAAAGAGTTTACTAAGCCGCCGCAAAAATTATTGCCATGGGATATGGGCGTTATTGACACCTTTTTATATAAAGCTGAAGGAAAGTACTGGGCCGTACTTAAAGACGAAACATATCCGACTCTCGACTGGGTGACGGGAAAAACCATTCGACTCGCCAGTTCGGACTCACTACTTGGCCCTTACAAAAACCTTTCCGCGCCCATTAGCCCTAACTTTCGCGAGGCACCAACATTAATTCCCTCTCCTAACGGGCAAGCTTGGTATCTGTATTATGAACAATACCCGGGTGTCTCTTATGGATTATCAGTCGCCGACTCCCTTAATGGTCCTTGGTACCAGGTTTCCGGATACACTTTTTTTTCAGACTGGGATAAATATTCACTACCGGAGAAAGTACGCCACGGAATGATGATGCCGATAAGCGGTGACGAATACGATCATTTGGTAAAATCCTTTGGCGTTGCTACACCATAAAAAGAAGGGCGCCAATTGGCGCCCTTCTCATACTTACCAGCTACTTACTTAGCATTACGGCAAATTATCCACCTTATCGCCAATGGGGCCCGAGAAGATGTAACCATCGTAAATATCCCAGTTAATCGACCAAGTCATGACCCCGCTAAAGTCAGGGTAAATACCACCGGCGTCAATCGAGCCACACTGGGTGCCGCGGGTAATACAATCGAGCGCGTCCATAATCGCTTGATTGGTCGCTTGGCCAGAGCCTGCAGACGCTGGGCCGGAAGGTAAACCGAGCGATACCTGCTGCGGATCGAGCCCTTCAAAGTAGAAGTTGCCCGCCGTTTGGAAGCCCTCTATCAGCATACGAGCCGAGGCGACCATCATATCCACCGAGCCGGCTGGATACGACTGGTTCGAGTAGGGTGTTTGCAGACCGCCGTTGTTGTAGAGCTGCACATGCAGTAAATCGAGCAGATCGCGGGTCTGATCGATAATCGGCAGATACGCCCCCCAGATACCACTGTAAGCGGTTTGGCCACCCTGAACGTATGGGTGCTCTGGTGCCATGGTTAACGCCATACCTCCTACGTTGGTATCAATCGCGCGAATGGCGCCCGGCAAACGCGCTTGAATTTGCGTGCCATGTAACAGCTGCGAGCCACTCTCAAGGTCGATATCAATACCGTCAAACCCCCACTCGTTGATCAGCCCAGTCAGGCTGCTGACAAAGTTGGCTTCATCGGTGTCGGTATTAAGCGTAATAGTGCCTTCGGCACCGCCCAACGACAGCACAAAGATTTTGCCCTGCGCTTGCATCGCCGCCATCTCTTGCTTGAACTGGGCGGGATCTAAACCTGCGCAGCTTGAGCCCGAGCCGTCAAATAAATTGAAGTGCACGGTACCGTTACTGGCCGGATCGTTATCGGCAAAAGCAATATCAATCACGTCCCACGCATCGGGAATTTGTGACAGCGGAATCGGACAGCCGGCGGGGTTTTGGAAGTTGTGCCAGTAACCCACCAACGCGTGATCGGGGAAACTACCGGTGTAGCCACCGCCAGGATTTGAACTGGACGAGCTGCTGGAGCTACTACTGGAACTTGTCGACGAGCTGCTTGATGAGCCGTCATCACAGCTTTGCACCAGCGACCAAGCGTCCTGCCAGTGGGCGCCTACTCCTGGTTCATAAGCCCAGGCCGCATTTGATGAACACCAGCCAGCCACATCGCAGCGGTACTCACTGTCAACGTTGTCAACCAAATCTCCTACACGGTAAGTGGTACCGGCCACGTACTGCGCTGAGCCACAGCTGCCGTTGGGCACGGATGAAGAGCTAGACGAAACTGACGAGGAGCTACTGCTTGAAAGCGAGCTGGACGATACGCTGGAAGACGAGCTGCTGGATGAGCTAGCATCGCCGCACACTCCCAGTAAAGTCCACTGCTGGTAAGGTGCCGAATGCTGCGCTGGCACGTCCCCGCGAGTCCACCAGTTCGCGTTGTAAGCACTGCCGGCGTCTTGCACCTGCATGCCATTGGTGTAGGCGGTACTGCTATCCCACGCATTTAAATTACTGCATTCGTAGGCCTGCGCGGTGGCAGCTAACGAGCTGGCGCACAACACGGCGGTACTAAGGAGCGTTTTCTGAAGCATGGTCAATCCCTCTTTTATTGTTAGCCGCAGCTCAGGCTCGAGGGATTACTGTGCTACCCCATGCGCGCCTGCACCGCATTTAATGCACTCCACCTTTCGATGAAGGCTACCGCGGCAAAATGTTTTGACGGTAAATGTATCACTGGGGGTCCTCCCCGATTGACGCGCGTCATGCGCAAAACGGAACAACTGACACGGCAATACTGCCCCGGCAGAGCAATAGTGCTCTCGCTGGCAAACCCACCGAGGACAACGTTGTCAGAAGCACTAGAGATATCACGGCTGTGGCACTTAAACAACGGGATCAACAAAAAGTGTGACGTCGTTCCGCGTTTGATTTCGAACTGGACTATCAAAGAGCCCCACAAGAAACGTAACGAAATAATGCATCAAGCCCTATGGGCTAGTGGGCGCTTCGAGAACGACTTGATCTCGTCCCTGGGCCTTGGCCCGATACAGACCGGCGTCGGCGCGCCGAATCAGTGCTTGATTAGACTCCCCCGGCTGATATTCCGCCACGCCAAAGCTTAATGTGACGCCGCCGCACAGCGGCTTAATTGCGCTCGATTCAGCAACCCGCTGGCGCAGGTTATCCATTAACAGCAATGCCCTTTGGGCCTCGGTACCACTCAGCGCAATTAACAACTCTTCGCCGCCCCAGCGCGCCAATAAATCGGTACTGCGCAGTCGCGCCTTTAGGGTGAGGGCAATGCACTGCAACACTTGGTCGCCAATATCGTGCCCATAAACATCATTGATTCGCTTAAAATGATCGACATCAAGTAACGCCACACAATAATGGCTGTGCTCACGATCGGCGTGAGCTTTAAGTTGCTCCATATGCTCGGTCATGTAACGGCGATTAAATAAACCGGTTAATGGGTCGTGGGTGGCCAAGGCAATCAGTTGCCGCTGTTGATATTCATTCACCACACGTACACTGATGATGCAAAGCATCAAGGCAACCCCGCAAAACAGCACATTGCCAAGGTACACCCAATGTTGATACCCCCCAAGGCCATAGCGATTGCTGATTTCAACCAAGGTTAACTCCAACGCTGCAAACACGGCGATACACACGGTACCCAGCACACCCGCATAACGCACGCTGACACTGGGATTTGCCACCACTAAACACGCCGCGGGCCAGAGGTAAAACTGAAAGCCCAGCCCCACCCCCAACACCAGAGTCGCCACCACACTGTGCGCAATAAGCTCGGCAAACATCACATAGGCCGCCAACGCGTAGCGGCCGCGACGCAACCAATACCCGGCACCTAACCACAGCGCCACACTGCCAATATTGACCCACACCAACACATCAACCCGCAAGGCGATAAACAACCCGAGCAAAACAGTGTGTAGCACCAGCCCTACAACTACAGCCACTAACAACACTACGTGTTTGCGGCTGAGGGGGTTCATAATTGTGGCGGTTGTCGTACGGATCGCAGTGGACCACCAATTGGCGAGCGGCATAAACCTTTATCCCACATCAGAAACCTGTCACCTAAGCTTAACGGCTATACTCAACTTCGCCACCGTATTTGGGACCATTAACGCTATTGTTCCCCACTATTAACGCGGGTGCGTTACACTTACAAAATCCCGCAACTGACTCGCTCGCGCTGTATGAACAATCAAAACTCAATGCAAACAACGGCATTGCCACGCTATTTTTTACTGTACCTCGGCGCACTGGTTGCGCTGGGCCCGGTAGCGATGGACGCCTACCTGCCGGCATTACCGTCGATGGCCGACGCGCTCAATGTTCCTATTGCTACGCTCAACGCGTCAATCAGTACTTTTTTGGTGGGTTTTGCCTTAGGCCAGCTAATGGGCGGGCCAATCTCTGACCAAGTGGGCCGCAAAACGGTATGCGTTGTCGGAACTGGTTTGTTTGTCATCGCCAGTAGCGCTATCGCGTTATCAGACTCGGCAAGCGTCATTAATTTGTGGCGATTACTGCAAGCATTTGGCGGCGGTTTTGCCACTATTACTGCCATGGCACAAGTGCGCGACTCCTACCCCGCCGAAGAGATTGGCCGGCGTTTTGCCACGGTAATGATGGTGATGATGATCGCCCCGGTGGTGGCACCACTGATCGGCACTGGGCTATTACAGTTTGGCTGGCGCAGTATCTTTATATTTCAGGTGCTGTACGCCGTGACTATGCTCGCCATTATGTTACGTATGATTCCCGAGACGCTAACCGAGCCACGTCAGCGCTTATCTCTTGGGCGCATTGTCTCGCAGTACAGCGCCATTTTATTACACCGGCATCAGGGCCGGTTGCTCGCTCTGCGCTTTGCTTTGTGTATCGGCTCCGCCGCTGGTGTATTGCTTATTTTTGTCACTCACTCGTCGTTTATGTACATGACGTATTTTGGCGTGAGCGAGACGACCTTTTCTATTTTATTTGGTTTAAATGCGATCGGTTTAATTGCCGCAAACTCGCTAAGCGCCAGATTACTGAGCGTCATGAACCCGATGCGGCTATTCTGCATCAGTGTCATTATTCAAGCCGTTCTGGTGGTAGTAATGGCGCTACTGACGTGGAGCAACACCTTAACCTTAGGGCTGGCGGTGCCGCTGGTTATTTTAAGCGTTGGTTGCGTCGGCATCAGCAACCCGGCGGGAATGACTCGCTTTATGGCGATGTTCCCGCCCCATCGCGGCGGCAGTGCGGCGGCGATACAGACAGTAGCAATGTTCGCACTGGGCTCTGGAATGGGCGCGTTGGGAAGCGTGTTTTACGATGGGACCTTAAAGCCTGTACTGGCGGTTATGTTAATCTCGGTGGCGATCAGTATGGCGCTGCTGCTAACGTTGCGTCCTTTACATCAGAGTGAGGCATCAGCACTGGAACACCAAGAGAAATAAACAGTAGGATTAATGCCCAATAAATAGCAACACCGCCAATAACGCCAAACCAAGTAAGCCCAGCGCCATAGTCAAAGCTACGCTGTAGAGCGAGCGATAATCGACCGGACCGTCTCGGTCAATCAGATAGCGCACATAGCGTGCGTGCCGCACCGAGGCGCCTACCGCGGCAACCACGCCCAAAAAAATAAAAGCGAGCCCAAGGGCAGCCGTCAGGGATTCATCCGCCGCTGGCGCCAGGCCGAAGGCGCCCATCAGCAAGCCGGCACGCTCTAAAACAAAGCCAAAGCCAATTAACCCCAGCGCCGTTCGGCTCCAGGCCAGCAAGGTGCGTTCGGCGGCGAGTAACACTCGGGGGTCTTGCATATCAATAACCTATAAAAAAACGGCGCAACCAAACGATTGCGCCGCACCTATACACTCATAAGCCACTACTGAGCGCGGGCCGCATCCAAACTCTCGCGCAAAGACTTGGTCCAGCTGCGCAAGTAACGATTGGCGTCGGCCATGTTGGTGGCGCGGTTAGTCCACTCTAGCTGCATGTCATCAAAGTCTTCTTTCTCATCCACAACCCGAGCGATAATCTCACCGCTCGCACTATCGTAGGCCTCGAGAAACAAGGTCATCTCCCCCGATGAGGTGGTATAAGTGCGGGTTATGCCCACATCATTGGTGTCAGGGGCGGTGACATCCAGATCGATAATGCTGGGGCGCACCTCCAGCACCGTCTCACCGCTGGCATCTTCACCGACGATTTTGTAGGCCGGCTCACTCTCTAAGGCCTCTAAAAAGTGCTCATCGCAAGAGCGCGCCAAACGATCGGAGATGACTTGCATATCCTCTTCGGTAATTCGGTCTCGCCCCACGGTGCGACTCATATTTTGGTTGCGCATCCAGTCGGCTCTAAATGCCACAGTACAAGGTTCGAGACGGATAGCCGTATACTGCGATAACGACACCTCGGGCTTTATATACATCTGATCAAGTGATTTTTGCGGCACTAAGTGCAAGCCATCGTGAGACACAGCCGGTGGCGGTGTGGCACAGCCGCCAAGCAGTAGTAAACTAGCGGCGCCGGCAGCCAGCAGCGAATAAACCCTATGTACAGCCATAAAACCTCCATCATCCAGTGGGTATAGACATCGGCAAACAGTGCCGCGTCTCGACGTACGTTAACGGATTAAATGTAGCCCACACCGCCTAAGGCGGCAAGGCCTCATGGCTCGTTAGACAACACTAGCTCAACAATGTATCCACTCGGCGCAGCTGCAATACCACGGCGGCGCCGTCGATCACTTGCGGGCGAAAGTACTCCTCGGCCATAGGGGCAATAGCGCAGTTCGCCGGAAGGGGGCCACGATGTTTAACCAGCTCTTGCATCTGCGGCAAAAACATAAATTGCAGCCACTGGGTAAACGTTAGGGTATCTACCGCAAAGGGCGCGGTACTGGCGAGCGCCTCGGCCGAGGGTGACTCGCTATGCCATAAATTTAGCTCGCGTAACGCCGCCTCTAAGTCAATCAAGATATCGGCGACGGCTATGTGTTTATCACTCATACGGGACGGGCTTACGCTTCTATGTGTCGGGTAAAAGGCGGCAACGAATCTAAAATAGCCTTGCCGTAGCGCTTGGTGACCACGCGCCGGTCCAGCAAAGTAATACGGCCGGTATCACCTTCGGTGCGCAGCAAGCGGCCACAGGCCTGAATCAATTTTAACGAGGCGTCGGGGATAGTAATTTGCATAAAAGGGTTGCCGCCACGCTGCTCGACCCACTCGGCAACAGACGCTTCAATCGGGTCGTCGGGCACCGCAAACGGCAATTTAGCAATTATCACATGGGCACAGTAATCGCCGGGCAAGTCGACCCCTTCGGCAAAGCTTGCCAAGCCAAACAGCACACTGCCCTCGCCTTTATCAACTTTTTTGCGATGGGCCACCAACATTTCTTGCTTAGAGCTTTCGCCTTGCAACAAAATTTTGCTCTGCCAAAGCGCGGGCAGCTCATCGTAAACATCAAGCATTTGCCGGCGGGATGAAAACAACACCAGCGAGCCTTCAGTCGGTTGCAGCAGCTCGGGCAGTTGCTGTACCAACGCGGCGGTGTGGGCGCGACTGTCACCGGCATCAACCGCGTCTTTAGGAACATGCAAAATACCTTTGGCAAAGTCAAACGGGCTGGGCACCACCGCATAGCGGCTGTCATCGGGGGTGCCGGTGCGCATTTGCAGGCGATCAAACTTACCCAGCGCGGTTAAGGTCGCCGAGGTTAGCACCGCACCATAGACGCGATTCCACAAACTAAACTCTAAGGTACGCGCCGCCAAAATGGGACTTGAGCAAACCTCGATATCGTAATTGCCGTTAAAGTCTATCAGCGTTAGCCAGCGCGCTTTGGGAATACTTTTATCGCCATCGCTGCGCGCGTAACTTAACCATAAACCCGCATTGGCCTCAGCACGCGCATGCCAGGCACCGATGATTGGGTAATTGGTTTCCAAGTCAACTTTAGGCACGCGGCAATGGGCATCCTCCATCGCCTCGTTTAACTCGGCGGCAACTTTACCTAACAGGTCGGTTAAACGATCAAAGCTTGAATGCAATTGCTCGGCTTGCGCGACGATATTATCGGGCACCACCCCTCCGACAAACCGGTAGTGGTTGGTTTTCCAATCGCGCGAACTGTCCTCTAACGATTGGATGCGTTCATTCAGCACCGGATACAACATATCCAGCTCACGTTTACACTCAATGAGCTGGCCAGGCAATTGCTCGGCGTAATCATCAACACGACCGGCACCGCTGATCTGCCCGAGGATTGTCCCCAAGCCTTTATTGCATTGCTCCAACCAGCGGCTGGTCGAGAGCATACGGCTGTGGTGGGCGAAGTGATTAAGCGCTTTGTCGGGCAGATGATGCCCCTCGTCAAAGACGTAAATCGTCTCTTCCGGGTCGGGTAAGATCGCGCCACCACCCAGCGCCAAATCAGCCAAGACCATATCGTGATTGGTGACAATACAATCGGCGGTATGCAGCGCATCGCGGGCTTTAAAAAAGCTACAGGCAGACACATTGGAACAGCGCCGACCGGTGCACTGACGGTGATCGGTCGTGACCCGCGCCCAGTCGTTAGGCTCTAACCGGGTCGGCCACGAGTCTCGCTCGCCATCCCATTTATTGCCTGCCAACGCATCCATCATGGACTCGTACAACTTTACCCCTTCGGCATCAACGCTGGGTAATTCGTCCTCGTAGAGTGCCCGGGTCGGATCAACCGCCGATGCAAATTCGCTCATCAAATTGTCGAGCTTAGACAGACACACATAGCGGCCGCGACCTTTGGCCAGGGCAAAACTAAACGATAAGTCCGTGTGGTTGCGCAGCTCGGGTAAGTCTTTGTGCACGATTTGCTCTTGCAACGCGACGGTAGCGGTAGATACCACCAACTTTTTACCCAGCGCTTTGGCAATAATAATGGCGGGCAAAAGGTACGCAATGGTTTTACCGGTACCGGTCCCGGCCTCGACCACGCACACATGGCCCCCGGTGTTGCGCACGCCCTCGGCGTCAGTGCCAATCGCGCCGAGGGTGCGGGCAATCTCGGCAATCATCAGCTTTTGGCCGTGGCGCGGCCCCAGCTCGCGGCTTTGCAAAAACGCCGAGTAGGTTTGCTGGATTTTTTGCTTTAACTCATCGGTTAACATTCGCGTTACTGACCGCCGCCGGTGGCCGCCAACTTATTGCGCACCGGGTTGGCGTACATGGCCTGAACAATATCGCGATAATCCGACGGCACCGCTTGTAAACGCAAATCAAAACTGGCGCGTTCGTCACTGACATTGCTCGGCTCGTAAGACAGGTTTTTGTCCGAGTAAGGCAGTGAGCGGGCCTCTTCGCCCACTTGGTCAAACGCCATACAGTTGCTTGAGTGCAGGACGTAATTACTCCAAATTTGACGATCAATTTCGGCGGTTACCGCATCGGTATCGGCAAAGTCGCCACTGAGCACGTCACCAAACGCAACGTGCACATGACCCTTTTGCCCGGCAATGCCACGGGCAATACTTTGCACATCCTCTTGATCGCCTTTTTGATAAGCGCCCGAGGTACGCTGCTGGTGCAACTCATGGGCTTTTGCCTCATCGCACGGGTCCAACTCATAAGAGATAGACACAGGCACAATCGATAGCTCGCGCACGTAATCGGCATAGTCTTCCGTTTTCGGACGATTGAGCGTCAGCATACCCACCACGGCCGAGTTCGTCAGATCATTGCCGTCTTTAGCACGGCCCTCGCGCTGGGCAATCCAGATATTGGCGTTCTCGGCGGTTAACGAATGGTAAATATAGGCCGAAAGCTTTTTCGCCGCTTTTAACTTCTCCCGTGGCGCCTTGGCCGAGCGATTGACGATAAAGCTCTTATTCAGGCGCATTAAATCCGACACATACTCTTTGGTAAGCAAGTTATCGCCAATGGCAATTCGCAAGGTTTTAAAACCTGCGTGGTACAAGCTCCAATTGACAAACGCCGGGTCCATGGCGATATCACGATGGTTGCTGACAAACAAATAAGCGCGGTTCGGGTCGAGCTTATCCAGCCCCGAGTGGGTGATTTCAGTCGTGGTGCTTTCAATCATATGGCGCATGTACTTCTCGACCACCAGCTGAAACTTATCGACGCTGTCCACCCCCACCAGTTCGCGACGCATAACCCGAGCCACCAGCGGGCGTAAGATGAAGCCTAAAGGCCCGGCCAGGCGCGGAAACTTTAAGCGCATAACCGCATCGGCCAGCTCCCGGTCAGCTAAAATCCGGTCGAGTACCGGGCGAACTTCATCGTCATTGTAAGGGCGGATATCGTCAAAATCAGTCATGGGCAAATATCTAACGGTTAGTCATCATAAAGAAGTCAGTAGAAATCGTTAGTCGCTTGCAAACATCAGCGAACAAGGTAGCCTAAACCGCGATTATCGGTAAGGCTTGGCCCGACTCTACGGCAGGCAAAATTAGCGCATAAAACTTGCACGTAAATAAGGCGCACAACATACCCAAAAGAGGTGCAAAATGCCACTCACAGCGAGTAAAACCTGCCCTTGTGGCTCGGGCAAACGCCCTATGGACTGCTGTAACCCTTTTATATTGCACGGTGGCAACCCGCAAACCGCCGAGCAATTAATGCGCTCGCGCTACAGCGCACACGTTTTGTTAGCGGTAGACTACCTCTGGCACACTTGGAGCCCCTCGGTACGGGGGCACAGCTCACCCGAGGCGATCCGCGAGTGGGCCAGCAGCTGCGAGTGGCTAGGGCTTGAGATCCTCGCCTGTGAGCGCGGTGGTCTTGGGGATGATGAGGGCACGGTAACCTTTTGTGCCCATTACCGGCTGGCGGGGCGGGAGCAGCAACACTTAGAGAAGTCGCTATTTCGGCGTGAAGATGGTGTGTGGCGCTACCTTGATCACGCGCCATAGCCGCTCAAGAAGTGCGTTAAAACAGCCTACTGGCCGATAAATCAACCAAATTCTGTGACACATAATGATGTTTTCGGCGCCAAAAGTCGTTACACTTTATACTTCGGGTGCCACATAGGGCACAAGGGCACTCTGGGTTACTGAATGAAAATTTTGTTGGTTGAAGACAGCGCTACACTGCGCCACGCGATGAGCCAGTACATCACTGAAGCCGGCCACACCCCGCTGGTGGCCGACAGTGGTGAGGCCGCGTTGCAGCTGCTGGAAGATACCCCGGTGGACATGATTATCATGGACGTCGAGATGCCCGGCTTAAACGGTTTTGAAACAACCGCGCTGATTCGCGAGTGGCTCGGCAGCCACTGGATTCCCATCATTTTTGTCACCGGCATGAGTGACGACGAAGATTACCGCCAAGGTATTGAGGCGGGCGGCGATGACTACCTCATCAAACCCGTCAGCAAGATGATCATCAACGCCAAAATCCGCGCGATGGAGCGGATCGCCGATATGCGCGATCAACTCAGCAAGCTCAACAACGAGCTGGAAGAGCTCAGCCAATTAGACAGCCTGACGCAGCTGCTCAACCGCCGCACTTTTAACGAGTACGCGCAAAAGCAATGGCTACTGGCCGGGCGCCAGCTCACCCACACCTGTGTGCTGATGCTTGATGTTGACCACTTTAAGCTCTACAACGACCACTATGGCCACCCCGCTGGGGACCGCTGTTTGGTGCAGGTGGGTAACGCCATAAAAAGCTGCCTAAAACGTCCTTACGATTTACTGGGCCGTTACGGGGGGGAGGAGTTTGTTGTGCTGCTGCCCGACACCGACGTCAGTGGCGCCACACGAGTTGGTGAGTCGATCCGCCGCGCCGTCGCCAATCAGGCGGTACCCCACGAGGCATCGCCCACCAGCGCTCATGTCACTGTGTCGATTGGCGGTGCCAGCTGCTCGCAAACGGCGGGCTACTCGCTAGAAGAGGTGATAAAAGCCGCTGACCGAGCACTGTATCGCGCAAAGCATTCGGGCCGCGATTGCTTTGAGATCGATGAGATGACCGCCCACCGCACCGTCGTGGTGGCGTACCCCGACGCCGAGATCCAGCTGCAAGCCTGCGAAGCACTGCAACCTCACTACAATTTAATCACCGCCGATAACACCGACGAGGCGTTGGAGCTATCGCTGAATATTCGCCCCGATTTAGTGGTACTCAGCCCGGCGATGACGGACGTAAAAGGCCGAACGTTAACCGAGCGATTGGCCCAGGCCGCACGGACTCAGACAACTCCGCTGCTGTTTATACTGAGCGACGACAGTATCTTTGATACCCCGCCCGGCACCTCATCACTATCGCTACCCAGCGAGCGAGCCCGACTGCCCGCCATGGCCGCCCGTCTCATTGACGGCACTTAATCCAGCCCGCTACAAGGTGCGCGCCGAGTTATACCAATTAACGTCGCGCGCGTACTTATCCACCTGATCCACCACATCCAACACCAGTGCAAACAGCGCCATCCGCACCAATACGCCATTGTCGGCTTGACGAAAAATCGCGAGATTGGGGTTGTGATTTAAATCGTTGTCCAGCTCGTTGGCGCCCGCCCTAGAATCGCGCGGCAGCGGGTGCATAATGACGGTATTAGGCTCACAGTACTGGGTGTAAATGGCCTGATTCAACCGGAACCGGCCGCGATACATATCCGCCTCTTCTTTCGTGGCAAAACGCTCCTCCTGAATTCGCGTGGAGTAGGCGATATCGACACTGGAAATACTCTGAGGTAAATCATCCGTGACCACCACAGTGTGCCCGGCCTCGCGCATTTGCTCGACAATCGACTCGGGCATCGCCAGCTCCACCGGCGACACCAGCGTAATATGAATATTCTTGAACAAGCTCAACAACTTACACAAGGAGTGTACTGTGCGACCGTATTTTAAATCGCCAATCAGCGCGATCCGCAACCCATCTATCTCACGCCCCTTGGAGGCCAGCTCTTTGCGAATGGTGTACAAGTCTAGCAGTGCTTGGCTGGGGTGCTCGTTTGCGCCGTCGCCGCCGTTTAACACCGGCACGCGGCTGGCATCGGCAAACTCAGCCACCGACCCCTCTTGTGGGTGGCGCATACAGATCACATCAGAGAAACCCGACAGCACCCGCGCGGTATCGTACAGAGACTCCCCCTTGGTGATAGCCGAGCTTTCAAAACCGGTAGTCTCGCGCACTTCACCACCCAACAAATTAAACGCGCAACCAAAGCTAATGCGGGTGCGGGTACTCGGCTCAAAAAACATATTGCCCAGAATAGCGCCCTCTAACACACGGGTTACCCGACGACGCAGGGCATAGGGCGCCATGGCGTCCGCCACCTCAAATATGCGCTGTATATCGGCGCGATCAAACTGAGCAATAGAGAGAATGTGGGAGCCGGTAAATATCACGTTGAATCCTCAGGGCGGGGCCGCAGGTGGGTGAGAGAAGATTGCCACGGCTATTTTAACGCCCCTCGCGGCGATGGCAAACGACAAAACCAAGAGATTTTGCAAAAAATGATTCACGCGCCTTGAACCGATGTTAAAAAGGCTTTATAAAATCGTCCCGCGGCCGATAATGGTTATACCTTAACTATTATTACATCAGGAATCGACGGGCGTGAGTCCACCGCCCGGCAGCAAGAATAAGGACAAACTGTGCCCGATCATCCCGATACATTGGCAAAATACTGCCCCGCCCAAACGGCGCTCGCGATTGTCGAGAGCCAGGCATTGCGCTGGAGTGCTCCCGCGCTCTTCGCCGATCCGTTTGAGCTGAATCACCGCACCACGCTCGCGTTTGACCCACACTCGCTGCTCGACAGTGTGATTCGCGCCGCCTGCGGGATGATCTTTGCGCGCGATGAGCCCCGAGGTAACTCACCGCTGTCGACGGTGATTCGCCGCTGGCGCGACGAAGAGCGCTTCGCCTCGCCCGAGGAGGCCGAGGAAGCACTGCACGAATTAATGGCGCGGATGGTGGACCAACGCCAGAGCGCCATCGATGAAATGATGAGCGAGTGGCGCCAGTACACCCGCGCACTGCGTATTTGCTCGTTCAGTACCAAAGCCGACAACCTAACCGCTTGGCAATATTACGCCGATTGTCATCGCGGGGCGGTGCTCAAATTTGCCTGTGGCGAGAACACCTCACTCGCGCACCCTAAAGCCGTTAACTACAACCCGATACGGCCCGAGATTTCCAGCTTAAAAGACCAACTTAATGCGGTGTTGCACAACGAGCAGCTGCGCCCACAGGACACCTTTGAAGATAAATTTTTGAGTAAGCCGCCCACCGCCAAAGGCGAAAAAGAGTGGCGCTGCTTTACCGAGGCGGGCGACGAAGACGGTTTGCGAGACAACAACGAACAACATTGGTATATCGACCGGCCGTTTGCACAGGATGAACTTAAATCTGTCTACCTCGGCGCCTTTATGCCGGTATCGGACAAAAAAGCCTTACTCGATGCGGTCAAAAAACATAACCCCGATACCAAAGTATTTCAGGCGTTGCCCGTGGCCGGGAAGTACGAGGTGGAGTTTACCCGCGTATAACGCCATCACCTTGGGCCATTAAAAGCGCCGCCGGGCGCTGTACACGCCAATCAATAACAACAACGCTAAAATCACCGAAGGGCCACTGCCCCAGCGCATAAAAGGCGTCTGGCCATAAGCCGGGTAAACAGTGCCCGCCAGAGTAGTCGCCACAAACTGCCGGGTTTTCGCCACGACGTCTCCGCTGGGGTCGACAATCGCACTCACACCATTGTTGGTACTGCGAATCATATAACGACCGGTTTCCAGTGCGCGCATTCGCGCCATCTGCAAGTGTTGTAGCGGACCGATCGAGTCGGCAAACCAGGCATCGTTACTCACCGTCATTAACACATTGCTGTTGTGGGCACTTTTCGCCACCAGCGATGGATACACCACCTCGTAGCAAATGGTCGGGGCGATGGCAATGCCATTAACCGCCAACCCACTTTGATGATCGGGACCGATGTTAATGTAGGAGGTCGGCAGGTCAAAAAACTCGATAGAACCGCGCAGCCATTGCTCCAGCGGCACATACTCACCAAACGGCACTAAACGACGCTTGTGATAAATACCCAGCGCGTCCCCCAACCCCACCAGTGAGTTGTAATAGCGCCGTTGTTGCTGATCATCGTAGATAATGCCGGTAATCAAGCCGGTATCGGTTTCGCTCGCGCGCCGGCTAACGGTATTTAAAAAATCCAGCGCCCGGTGATAGGTTAACGGCACCGCCGCTTCGGGCCAGATCAACCAGTCGGCGCCCCAGAGCGGCTCGCTTAAGTGTTGCAAGCGCTCAAGGGTCGGCTGGGCGTGGGCTGGATCCCACTTTACCTCTTGGGCAATATTGGGCTGAACCATCGCCACGGAAATGGGGGCATCGTGATTCACGCGCGCCCACTGCACATCTTGCAGCTGCCAGCCGGTAAACCAAATGCCCACCACCATAACAGTGGCGACGATTAAATTGCCCGAGGGCCTAACAAAGAAACACCACCCCGCCACCGTGGCGGCGCTAAAAGTCGCGAGATAGCCAACCCCCATCACCCCCAACAAAGGGGCCCAACCCGACAGCGGGGTATCGATATGTCCGTAACCGGTGTACAACCAAGGAAAGCCCGTCAACAACCAAGAGCGCAACCACTCGCCCAGCAAACAGCAGGCGGGAAACACCATAAGGATACCAAGACGCCCGTAACCTAGAATTTTGTAACTTAAAATAAACGGCGCTGCGTAAATCGCCGCCATCGCCAGCACAAACACAAGGGTAAGCAAGCCCGCCAACAGCATAGACGCACCGCCAAACTGATGGATGGCGACGTAAATCCACGACACTCCCACGCCGTATAAGCCGACGCCAAAACTCCCCGCCACCAAAGCGGCGCGGCGGCGCGTGACTTTAAATAACAACAGGGAGAATATACCCAGACCAACCAGCGCCAGCGGCCACAGGTTGAAAGGCGCCAGCGCCAGTGGCTGTAAAGCACCGGCCACCAGTGCGGCGGCGGCAGCATTGTAGCTGCGCAACCGGTTGAGCCCGCGCCTTACCTGGCCGGTTATAATCGTTTCAGTGCTGATCAAGTGTCAGAGGCGCCAACGGTTAAACGGACTAAATGAATTTGTCGGTTATCGGCGTAGAGCACGCGAAAGGTAAAACCGTCGATCTCGGTAACTTCATTGCGTTTAGGCAAGTGCCCAAACGACTGCATTAAAATACCACCCATGGTATCGAAGTCTTCATCACTTAAGCCGGCATTAAAGTAATCGTTAAAATCATCAATCGGTGTCAGTGCTTTAATCACATAATCGGTATCACTAACACGCTTTATCAGCTCATCGCTAACTTCCTCGTCAGTCTCATCTTCAATATTTCCGACGATTTCTTCAAGAATATCTTCAATGGTAATCAGGCCCGAAATACCACCGTATTCATCAATCACCAGCGCCATGTGATAACGCTGTTCGCGAAACTCGCGCAACAGGACATTGACGCGTTTGCTCTCGGGAACGATGTTGGCCGTGCGGATAATACTATCCAGGCTAAAATCGGTGGTTCCTTCCAGCATCATGCGCAGCAAATCTTTAGCCAGCAAAATACCTTTAATATCGTCGATCGAATCGCCGATCACCGGAAACCGCGAGTGGCCGGACTCGATGATTTTAGGCAGAAATTCTTGCGGAGTATCGTCGAGCTTAACGGCCACAATTTGCGTGCGCGGGATCATAATTTCGCGCGCTTGCAGGCTGGATACGTCCAGTGCGCCCTCAATAATGTTAAGCGCCTCTTGATCCAACAATTTATTCTCGGCCGCGTCTTTAATGATTTCGAGCAAATCATCGCGCGACTTGGGCTCAGTAGAAAACGAATGTAGTAATCGTTCTAACCAAGAGCGCTCTTGCGTGCGTGTAACGCTGCTACTCGATGGGTCGTCCGTCATGGCACTGTTGATTCCTGTGTGGGCGATATAGATTTTGGGGTGGGCGACTGAGAGTTACCCTGACTGATTTCGGTGTAGGGCGCCGCAAAACCAAGGGTTGTCACAATGTCGGTTTCCAGCGCCTCCATAGCCTCGGCCTCTTGATCGTCCAGGTGATCGTAACCTAGCAAATGCAAGGTGCCGTGCACAAGCATATGGGCCCAATGGGCGTTGGCGGCCTTACCCTGCTCGGCCGCTTCGCGCGCGACGACCTCCGCGCATACAACCAAGTCGCCCAGTAAAGGCAGACCCAGTTCGGCAGGTAAGTCGGCGGGAAAGGACAAGACGTTGGTGGGGTAATTTTTACCGCGATAGCGGTGATTGAGATCGGCACTGGTGGCCGCATCGACGATACAAACACTGACTTCGGCTACCTCGCGCTCATCGCGCAAAGCAGCCGTAACCCATCGGTGTACCTCGTCTTCGCCGGGGACGGCCTCAGCGTCGACTTGTATATCGACATCTACCTGAACGCTGCTCATCTGATTAGCGCCTATCATCCGACGGGTTGGCTTGCTCATAGACATCGTACGCCTGCACGATTCTTTGCACTAATGGGTGACGCACCACGTCTTTAGCACCAAAGTGAGTGAAGCTAATGCCCTCTACGCCGTCTAACACCTCGATAACATGCTTCAGGCCAGATTTTTGCCCGCGCGGCAAATCGATCTGCGACGGATCGCCGGTAATCACCGCTGTCGAGCCAAACCCAAGACGGGTCAAAAACATCTTCATTTGTTCGCAGGTGGTATTTTGGCTTTCGTCCAAAATCACAAACGAGTTGTTCAGTGTGCGACCGCGCATATACGCGAGCGGCGCCACTTCAATAACACCGCGCTCCAACAACTTGCCTACGGTTTCAAAGCCGAGCATTTCAAACAGCGCATCGTACAAGGGGCGCAAGTAAGGATCGACCTTTTGCGCCAAGTCGCCTGGTAAAAAGCCGAGTTTTTCGCCGGCCTCGACCGCCGGACGCACCAACAAAATGCGTTCGACATCGTCACGCAGCAGTGACTCGACCGCGCACGCTACCGCCAAATAGGTTTTACCGGTGCCAGCTGGGCCCACGCCAAAGTTAATATCGTGGGTTTGCACGGCACGCACATAGCGCTGCTGGTTGGCGCCACGAGGTTTGATAGTGGCTTTTTTGGTGCGGATCAGCACGGTGCCAGCCGGAACTGGCTGACCGTCGTCCTCTTCGTCGACTAACGTATCGGACAAACTTTGTTCTTGCATAAGTTCCTCTATGCCCGCGCTTTGCAGGGCGAGGTGAATTTCATCGGGGGTGAGCTCACCGTTGTCAGTCTCGCGGTACAGCTGGCGCAGTACCGCTGCGGCAGCCGCCGTGACACCGCGATCACCCACCAGTGCAAACTGGTTGCCACGATTGCGAATGTCGATATCAAGACGATTTTCGATCTGACGCAGATGTTGATCAAACTGACCACACAGGCTGGCGAGACGACGGTTATCGTTGGGCTCCAAGGTGACCTCACAGGTAACCTGAGAGGAATCGGGGATGACGTGTTTATTCAAGGATGTGTCAGCACTCTTCTCGCGTTCATTAAACAAAGCGTAAACCATTCGCGCCGCCGAGGGAAGGCAAGTAACCGGTCATTTGCTTATTAGCAAAGTCAGTTAAAAAGCTGCCGGTTATACCTACCGCGGCGACCGCGCAATTGCCCGACTACTCATCCAGCTCAGAGCTGATAAGGGTACCCAACAGCGAGTTGGGCAGCGCGACGTCGATGCGAATATCGGCAAACTTACCAATCAGCGCCGGGTTATCGGCGCGAAAATTCACCACGCGGTTGTTTTCTGTGCGGCCCGACAACTGACCGGGATCTTTTTTACTGTAACCACTGACCAACACTCGCTCGGTATTACCCACCATATGGCGGCTAATCTGCTGAGATTGCTGGGTGATACGATCCTGTAGAATTTTCAGGCGCTGCTTTTTGGTCTCCATCGGGGTGTCATCGGTCAAATCAGCCGCTGGGGTGCCGGGCCGCGCACTATAAATAAAGCTAAAAGACATATCAAAACCAATGTCGGCAATCAGCTTCATGGTTTTTTCAAAGTCGTCTTCGGTCTCACCGGGAAAACCGATAATAAAGTCAGACGAAAAGCTGATGTTAGGCCGATGCGCACGTATACGACGCATTTTAGATTTGTACTCGAGCGCCGTGTGGCCGCGCTTCATTGCCATCAAGATGCGATCGGAACCGCTTTGCACCGGCAAGTGCAAATGACTCACCAGCTCGGGCACTTCGGCGTAAACGTCAATCAGTGAGTCTGAGAACTCCACCGGATGCGAGGTGGTAAAACGAATGCGGTCAATGCCATCCACCGCTGCCACATAAGTGATCAATTCGGCCAAATCGACAATGCCGTCGTCAGACTCGCCGCGATAGGCGTTAACGTTTTGCCCCAGCAGGTTAATTTCCCGCACACCTTGGCCGGCCAGGTGAACCACCTCGGCCATCACGTCGGCCATTGGCCGGCTGACCTCTTCACCGCGTGTGTAAGGCACCACGCAAAAGGTGCAGTACTTTGAGCAGCCTTCCATAATCGAGACAAACGCGCTCACGCCATCGGCATCGGGCTGCGGCAAGCGGTCGAACTTTTCAATCTCGGGAAAGCTGATATCCACCACCACAGCGCCGTTGTCACGGGGTTGCTCGATCATCTCGGGCAAGCGGTGCAAGGTTTGCGGGCCAAAAATCAAATCGACAAACGGCGCGCGCTCGGCGATGGCCGCACCCTCTTGGCTCGCCACACAGCCGCCCACACCGATAATCATATCGGGGTTCTTCTCTTTAAGCTGCTTCCAGCGGCCCAGCTGATGAAACAGCTTGTCGGCGGCTTTCTCGCGAATCGAGCAGGTGTTGATCAGCAGGACGTCGGCCTCTTCCGGGTTCTCGGTCGCCACCATCTGGTGGGAATCACCCAGTAAGTCGCGCATACGCGATGAATCATACTCATTCATCTGGCAGCCGTGGGTCTTGATATAGAGCTTTTTAACCGGTGTCTCGGTTGCTGACATTCGCTGAAAACCTTTGCGGGACGATAAATTTGGGAGCGCATTATAGCCATCTCACCTCGCAATTCACAGAGCTTAACAGCAAAAAGCGGCTATTTTTTGTGCAATTTTGTTGGCATTTAGCCAGAATATGCTATTCTTCGCGCCCCCGGTAACCGCCGGAATCGCAGCAACGTCACACCATCGAGGCACTATGATCGGCAAACCCATCTACAAGGTCATCTTCCACAACCAAGATCAAATTTTTGAGGTCTTTGCACGCGCCATTTATCAAAGCGACATGTACGGCTTTATTGAGGTAGAAGAGTTTGTCTTTGGCGAGCGCAGCCAATTACTGGTAGATCCGGGTGAAGAAAAGCTAAAAGGCGAATTTGCCGGCGTTAAGCGCTCGTATATCCCTATGCACTCTATTATTCGTATCGACGAAGTCGAAAAAGAAGGTGAGGCCAAAGTGCGCGAGTCCAAAGGCGCTACCGTGACACCTTTCCCTTACGGCGGCATGATACCCAGCGGCGACTAACCCAAGTCCTTGGTCGAGCTCCAACACCGCCGCTAAGGGGCCAAAACACCCGCCACCTTTTGCAGGCGCGCTTGGCGGCACCTTCTTTGTACCGCGATTTACTCGCCACCCCCTTTAGCTTACGCTTAACGCACAACCTTGGCGCGGCCGTCAGTCGCCCATAACGCATCATTAGGGGCGCTCAATGGATTATGATATTGCAATAATAGGTGCTGGTATCAGCGGCGCTGGCGTGGCGCAAGCGGCGGCGGCCGCCGGTTACAAAGTTTTGCTACTTGAGCAAACGGCCATCGCTTGCGCTACCTCGCGCAGCTCTAGCAAGCTGATCCACGGCGGCTTACGCTACTTAGAGAGTGCGCAGTTCTCACTGGTGCGAGAATCTCTGCAAGAGCGCGCGTTACTTTTAAAATTGGCACCCGATCTGGTCAAGCTGGCACCACTGCATATACCTGTGTATCGCGACTCGCAGCGCTCGCCCTTGACGATCATGGCAGGCCTAAGCCTGTACCGACTGCTCAGCGGTTTTGATCAGACCACACAGTTCTCGCGCCTTCACAAAAGCCAGTGGCCCGAGCTTGACGGTATCAAACCCGACGGTCTAAAAGCCGTGTTCCGCTACCAAGAGGCGCAAACCGATGACCGCGCGCTCACCGCAGCAGTGGTGCAGTCGGCCCAGCAATTGGGGGCAGAGCTCGCCATGCCTGCCACGTTTGTGAGCGCCGAAACAGCACCTGAGCACTGCGACCTACGTTATCTGCTAAATGGTCGCGAACAGCAAGCGCGGGTAGCAATGCTGGTCAACTGCGCAGGCCCCTGGGCAAGCGAGGTTAACCGGCTAATCACCCCCACCCCCACATTGCCCGAGGTGGAGCTAATTCAGGGGGCCCACTTACTATTGCCACCAGTCTTGCAGCACCACTACTATCTGGAATCGCCCAGCGATGGCCGCGCCGTGTTTGCCCTGCCCTGGCAAGGTAAATTGCTAGTCGGCACCACCGAAACACCTCACACTGGCGACCCGGCCGAGGCCCACTGTCATCCCAGTGAAATGCACTACCTGCTAAATGTTCTGAAACACTACTTTCCCGAGCAGCACCTACTGCCCAGCAGCGCCGAGAGTTTTGCTGGTTTGCGGGTGCTGCCACGCACCACCGGCCAAGCTTTTGGTCGCAGCCGTGAATCCATTATGGAGCTGGGGCCTGAGCCACATAATCGTGTGTTCACTCTAATGGGCGGCAAACTGACAACCTACCGCGCGACCGCCGAGCAAGTGCTCAAGCAAATAGCGCCGCGACTCCCAACACGCACACGACAAGCAAACACCCGAGATCTTGCGCTAACGCCAATCCATTAACAGGCAATAAAACAGCGCGAGCCATAGATACCAACAAGGCCCTCTGCGTATCCGCGCGCAAAGTGTGTCCGGGTGCCAGACAGACGTGACGCATTGCGGTATGATTGGCTCGCAAATGCCGCCGTACCGGTTAACGGGCGCGCAGCCTGAGACCATAAAAATAAATTTTCAATAACGCAGAATATCAACAACGGTTTAAGTTTCTGTTATGCGCTCATTCGTCAAACACCACCTTAATCGCCTTTATTTATTGCTGCTGCTGATCGTATCGGGAGCGGTTTACCTCACGGGTTACGGTCAGCCGAACGCACTTTTTTGGGATGAGAATTACCATATTTCCTCCGCCGAGAAGTACATCGAGGGCGTCATGTACATGGAGCCCCACCCACCGCTAGGCAAATTGCTGATGGCCGCCAGCGAGAAACTGTTGGGGGCTAACGCGGATAAAGACAAAACGAAATTCACCCGCACCGATTACGTCCGCGATAACCATATGCCTGACGGCGGCATCAGCTACTACGGCTTTCGCCTCCCCTCTACGGTATTGATGGCGCTATCGGTACTGTTTATGTTTGGTATTATTCGGCGCACCACCCACAACTCTCATGTAGCGTTAGCCTTTTGCGGCTTTTTGATTTTTGATAATGCGCTGGTGATACACGCCCGCTCAGCGATGCTCGAAGGCATCCAGCTATTTTTTATTCTAGCCGCGATTTATTACGCGGTGCGTATTGTAACGTTAGAAAAGGGTCCCAAGCTTACGCAATACGCGCTACTGGGGGTTTTGATTGGTCTGGCGGTGGCGGTTAAAGTTAACGCCCTAGTATTGTTGCTATTGTTTGTATTGGTTTACGGCGTCGACCAATGGCAAGCCATTAAAGCCTTTGATCTTGTCGCCTTGCTCAAACGTTTAGCCACCACCGTACCCGCCGGGGTAATACCGCTCGCACTGACATTTTTGGCGATTTTTTACATTCACATCGGCTTGGGCCAAAAAATACCGCCCCACAAAAATTACAGTGCCAGCAGTGAATATCAGGCACAGATAAAAGCGGGCAACACATGGGCCCCAAGTACGTTCGTCATCGCCATGCAGGACAATCTTAAATATATGTCAAACTACGCCGATGGCGTACCGAGGCTGGATGTGTGTAAAGATGGTGAAAACGGCAGTGCTGCCATCGGCTGGCCTCTGGCCACCAAAACCATCAATTACCGCTGGTCAAAACGCACCCTCGATGGCACAACCTATGTTCGCTATCACAACCTAGTAGCCAACCCTGTGGTGTGGTTTAGCGTGCTGGTCGGTGTCATTTTGTCTATCGGTCTAGTAATTAGCCGTTTTATTTACAATAACCCCGTCAAAGACAACGCCCTGTTTTATTGGATTTGTACGTTTTCCGGTTTATACGTCAGCTACATGATCGCTATTTTGCAGATCGAGCGGGTGATGTACATGTACCACTATTTAGTACCGCTGCTGTTTGGCATTATTAATTTGGCGTTGGTGTTTAGTTATATCTTCCGCGAACAACTGATGGCATCAAGTCGCCACACCTATATTAATCTAACCGTGCTGGTCGCATTTGTGGTGGGTGTGTTCTTTGTATTTGCCCCTTTTACCTACAGTTGGGAGCTAACCGAAGCTCAGTTTGAAATAAGAAACTGGTTTGCTTACTGGAAGTTACAGGTGGTGCGCTAATGCTTAAGAATACGGTTTTCTCTGTGGCGCTCGCATTGCTTATAGCTCTCACGGTCAACAAGCTCATTCCGCCATCTGTTGACCCAGTATTGACGATGGTACTGAGCAAAAGTAACGGCCAAATCAACCGGATTGATCAGGCGCGTCACATATCCGATACCCGCACCCACTTGATTGACCGCGTCGAGTTCAATGCCGACAACCACTTTAAACACCCAACCCTAGGTATCTTAGGCTGGAGTGAGTACTTCTATGCCGATATTAACACCCAGTTTAAGGTGACAAAGGCATCCCGCTATCGCTTTGAAGTCGGCAGCGATGACGGTTATCAACTGGAAATCGATGGCAACATCATCTGCGAGCACAAGCGCGACCGCCCGTTTCAGCGCAACACCTGCATGCAACCGCTTAACGCTGGCAAGCATCAGTTAACCCTGCGCTACTTTCAGGGTTACGGTAATGCCGGGCTAACCTTCAAAGCCGCGCCGGAGGGCGTCAGCAAACTGAGGTTTTGGGGCGAGGACATTAAAGGTATTAGCTATCACCCACCAACAAAGTAACAAGGGGTAAATATTTTTAACAAATTACAGCTGGTACAAGGCCGACCCTCTGATTACCTTAAAGTGACACAATGAAACTGATAACGACCGGAGTGAAGCATGTCCAAGCAACTTTTTCCCCGCACGGCTTTATGGCTGAGCATCGGTGGCGCATTACTCGCGGCAGGCTGCGGTGGTAGCGACGACCATGACGATCACGGCCAAGCCCCAGAGGCACCTACCGCTAGCGCCAGTGTTGCGCCAAAGACGCTGACACTCAGCTGGAATAGCGTGAGCGGGGCCGATTACTACAAAGTGTCACAAGACCCTGACGGCAATACTGGTTTTAGCGATATTAGCGGACAAGTAAACGGCACAGAATTTACCGCGCCTCTCGCGGCCCATCTCACCAACTGGACAGACGGACGTTTTATTGTCGAGGCCTGTAACAGTCAAGGCTGCACCGCCAGCGAAGACATTTACCTAGACGACCAAGTAGCCGATGCCATCGGTTATCTAAAAGCGGGCGCGCCACAACAGAAAGCCACTTTTGGCTTTGCCATGGCAGCCTCTGCCGACGGCACAACACTCGCCGTGGGCGCCCCCCGGTTTAATATCGCCGCAGACGCTGGCACCAACAGTGGCGCCGTATTTATATTTCAAGCCAGCGATTCGGGCTGGCAACTAAGCCAAACCCTGAACAACCCATCACCCGATATGGGCGAGGATGACCTGTTTGGCTACTCGCTGGGGTTGTCAGACGATGGGGCGACACTCGCTGTTGGCGCCCCTTATGAAGACAGCGCTAAAGGTGCGGCGGCAGAGGACAACTCTCTCGCCGATTCGGGTGCCGTCTATGTCTATCAAAACACCAATAGCAACTGGCAGCAGCAAGCACTCATCAAGGCATCCAACGCCGAAAAACAAGACTTCTTTGGGGTGCGAGTGGCACTGTCAGCTGACGGCTCACGACTCGCAGCCAGCGCACCCTACGAAGACAGTAACGCCGCCGGTGTAAATGGCAACCAGGATGATAATAGTGTCGACTTGGCTGGCGCCGTTTATGTGTTCGACCTCTCGGACGAGGACTGGAACCAGCAAGCCTACATCAAACCCAGCACCAAATCCTGGCACGACTCACCGTGCTTTGACCCGCGTCCGCCAAGCATTGAGTGCTACGAAACTACCCCTTCACGTTTCGGTTACGCACTAGCCTTTGCCGACGAGGGTAACCTATTAGCAGTGGGCTCTCCGGGCGATAACTCCAGCAGTGGTGGTATTAATGGCGACGAGGAAGACTTCAAAGCCCGCAGCTCTGGCGCCGTGCATATTTTGCGCTATACCGATGCAGGCTGGGGCCATACCGATTACATTAAAGCCGCCACTCCCGGCATGAACGACGAGTTCGGTTTAAGCCTTGCCCTCTCGGCCGATGGCAGCCGCCTTGCGGTTGGCGCCCCCTATGAAGATGGCGCTGGATCCGGGCTTGATGCCGACGCCACGACTATTGGTGAGGCCGATTCTGGCGCCGCCTACCTGTTTGCGTTTGACGGCAGCTGGCAACAACAGGCCTACATAAAGGCTGAGGCCAGCGACGAGGACAATCTGTTCGGTTGGCAGGTGGCCTTATCCGGCGACGGCACTGTGTTAGCCGCCGGTGCACCGCGGGACGACTCTGACGCGCAAGCGATCGGCACTGACTGGGACAACAACCTCGCCCCCAGCGCTGGTGCGGCATACCTCTACCAGCACAATGGCAGCAGTTGGCAGCTGGGTAATTATATAAAATCCAGTAATACCGATGCCAACGATACCTTTGGCCGAACCTTGGTATTAACCCGGGACGGCCAAACCCTCGCAGTCACCGCCTCCGGTGAAGACGGCAAGGGCACTGATACTACCGGCGATAGCAGTGACAACAGCGTCACCGACAGCGGTGCAGTATACCTTTACTAGATCGCTGAAGCCGCGCGTTCAAAAGCTGTGCAAAAGCCCTCGCAGGCTCTTGCACAGCTTTTAGCGTTGTACGCCCCAGCAGATAACGAGTATCACTGCACTCGAGGAACCGGCGACTATCCTGATGGTCAAAACAGCCGCTTTTTATGGGATACTAACAAGATTGGCACATCGCTTAATTTCCGCCTTTGCATTGACACACCTGTCAGGGCCGGACAGAATCCCCCGCACACGATAAACTTCAGGATCTATTGAATGAGTTACGAGCTTCTGCACGCGGTTAAAAAACTTAGCCTATTACCCTGTCTGATGGCGACTTTAACGCTGGTCGGCTGTGGTAGCGACGATGATGATAACGATCAGTCCTCCAGCTCCAGCAGTGTATCGAGTAGCTCATCCAGTAATTCTAGCAGCAGTAGCTCATCCTCTAGCTCTGCCAGCGAATGGCCCGACATTAATATTGAAGGTACAGGTACCGGGACTTTGCGCATTTACTGGGACGAGGTCGCAGGCACCAACTTTTACCGTTTGTACAAAGATCCAGACGGCGCCAGCGGCTTTAGCCAAGTAGGGGGCGACCTAACCAGCCCTGAGGCTTTTGACCACGTCAGCGTTCATCTCGCCAACTGGCCAGAGGCGCGTTATATGGTTGAAGCCTGCAGCAGCGCCTCGGATTGCAGTAACTCCAATGAGGCCGTCGCGATAGACGCCATGCTGAGCACCATCGGTTACCTCAAAGCCTCTAATACGGAAACGAGCGATTGGTTTGGTTGGAGCCTAGACCTATCGAACGACGGCACCACCCTCGCCGTGGGCACACCACAAGAGGACTCAATGGCACAGGGTGTTAATGGCGACCAAGCCGACAACACCACCTTCGCCGCGGGGGCTGTGTATGTATTCACTCAAGTCGACGGCAGCTGGCAACAGCAAGCTTACCTCAAAGCCTCTAACACTGAGGCACCCTTCGAGGACGAAGACGGCAACGAATTTCTCTTCCGCAACGACCGCTTTGGTTACTCAGTTTCACTGTCCGACGACGGCAACACTCTCGCGGTGGGCGCATTGCGCGAGGACAGCAACGCCACTGGGATAAACGGCGATGGCGATAATAACGCGGCATCGGATGCGGGTGCCGTTTATTTATTTGAGCGCACCGACAACAACTGGTCACAAGCCGCCTACGTGAAGGCCTCCAACACCCCGCAGGAAGAGACAGCATCCAGCAGCAGCTCTTCGTCCAGCTCCAGCAGCTCGTCAAGTAGCAGTTCGGTTTCTGGTACCACCGTGGGTGATCGCTTCGGTCACAGCCTTAACCTCTCCGGCGATGGCAAGACCCTCGCGGTAGGCGCTATTGGAGAAGACAGCAGTTCTGGGGGTATCAATGGCGACGAGAGCATTGATGCTCCTAGCACAGCGTCATCCGGCGCGGTCTACGTTTTCACCAAAAGCGAGAACAACTGGACACAGCAAGCTTATATTAAAGCCGAAACACCCAGCGCCGGCGATCAATTTGGTTACTCGATCGCCCTAGACTACAGCGGTAATACGCTAGCGGTAGGCGCTCGGGGTGAAGATTTTGCCGGCAATGGCGTCAACCAAGAAATTCCCACTGACGTTAATCCCAAAGGCGACTCAGGCGCGGTATTTACTTTTGCGCGCAGCGGTACTGAATGGGAGCAGTCGGCTTACATTAAACCTGGCTACTCTGTGCGCCTTCTTTCACAGGAGGGCTACGTCAGTTACTTATATTTTGGCACCAGCGTAAGCTTGTCGAGCGACGGTAAGCGCCTAGCCGTAGGGGCACCTGGCGACGGTAGCCGAGCCACAGGCGTCAATGGCGACCCGGCCGATTATACCGAGTTAGATTCCGACGCTTCCAGCGACATGGTATCTTTTATAGAGTCGGGTGCTGCCTATATTTTTGAAAACTTAACCGACGGTTGGGAACAAACCACCTACATCAAAGCCTCCAACCCAGGGCCAAAGGACGCCTTCGGCACCACCGTTCGGCTGTCAGGCGACGGCCGCTATTTAGCCGTGGGCGCCTACCTTGAAGACAGTGCCGCTCTCGGTATCAATGGCGACGAGTCCGACAACAATGCCGAGAACAGCGGCGCGCTTTACCTGTTCGGTCGAGATTCGGCAGGTGAATGGGCGCAACGCAGCTATGTTAAAGCTTCCGAAAGCGACGCGCAGGATCGGCTAGGACGTGCTCTGTCGCTCTCGGGTGATGGCGCTCGTTTAGCCGCCAGCGCTTATCGCGAGGCAGGTGCCGGCACAGGTACCGAGGCCGACTCCAGCGACAACACGGCCGATGCCGCCGGTGCTGTGCGTCTCTACTAACGCAAAGTATTCATCTACGCCATAAAAAAACCGAGCCAGGCTCGGTTTTTTTATGGGCAAAGGTCGCTAGCGTAAATAGCGCGTTATTTGTCAACTCTCCAGCCACACATCCCTTACCCAATGCCATACCGAAGGCCAAGTTTCATCAGTGACATCGCCGTCGCGCCAAAATTGCACCTCACCCTCAGGCTCGACACAGTAATAGTGGCCGTTCACTTCACAAAGCGGCACCAGGTGCCGCGGCATACCGCGCGACCATGCTACCGCCGCCACCTCGGGCAAATAGGTATGAGCATAGGGATCGGCCGCCGTTACAGGCTCCAGCGAGCCGTAGACCACATCACTGGCTTGCAGTAAGTAGTCGCGCAAATCTCTCGGTAGCGGCAGCAATAACTCCTCCTCCACGACCACAAGGCTATCCTCATCAGGCAACTCTAGCGGTACCGGAACGGAGATATTCTGCTCGCGCAGTTCATCTAGAACGTCTTCCATCATTATCTCATTTTTGCGAATCAGCAGGTAAGCAATGCTACCGCCGTCACCTCTGGCAAACAAGCACCGCGTCAATGGCTAATTTTGCGTGCTCGTTAAACGTCTAGCGTCTTCCAAAGCGCTAATCTAGGCCGCTAAACAGCTTCTATCCATCAGGTGTAGCCCGTGAAACTCATTACCCTTACGTTACTTGTTAGCCTCCTGAGCGCCTGTGGCGGCTCAGGAGGGGGCGCAAGCGATAACAGCCCGAGCGACAATAACGCCAGCTCGCAAAGTAGCACCCCAGAGCTTAACAGCAGCTCCAGCAGCTTTGACCACAGCGACTCAAGTAGCAGCAACGATACCGACACCAGCAGCTCCGCATCCGAGGCAAGCTCCGAAACGTCTAGCGTAACCTCTAGCAGCAGTTCAAGTACCGTACCCTCGTCAAGCTCATCAATTGCCCCTAGCAGCTCCAGCGTGGCAAGCTCATCGTCGCCAATCAGCAACGTGCCGAGTTCTAGTTCTAGTTCTAGTTCTAGTTCTAGTTCTAGTTCTAGTTCTAGTTCTGACAGTGTGATCTCTGCCCCTGACAACCTCAAGGCAGGTGCCGGCAACCGCGAAGTACGATTGGACTGGCAAGCGGTCGATAACGCCGATCGTTATCTGGTTTTTTTCGCCTCCGAGGCGAACTTCGACCCTCTCAATATTGGCGCCTATCGCGATGGCGACTGGCAACAAGCCAAGCAACCACCTTTTACAGTAAGCGGGCTGGATAACGGCACGACTTATTACTTTGTCATAACCGCGGTGCGATCAGGTAAGGAAAGCGATGCGAGTGCGCGAGTCAGCGCCACCCCGTCTCGGCCCAGTGCTCCTCTTAACGTCAGTGCGGCCGAAACTTTAATGGTCGAGCTGATCAACCAAGCGCGCTTTAATCCCAGCGCCGAAGCCACACGTTTTGGCATTGACCTGAACGAAGGCCTCACGCCCGGCACGCTCTCTAACGAACGGCGACCACCATTGGCCTACAATGAACTATTGATGTTCGCCGCACGCACCCACAGCCAGTGGATGCTCGACACCGACACTTTCTCTCACAGCGGGGCAGCTAACAGCAGCGTAACGGATCGCATTGCTGCCGAAGGCTATACGTTAAGCGGCAGCTGGACCGCCGGCGAAAATATTTCCGTATCCGGCGCATCCCGCCGCCCAGACCCAGTGAATGCGGTCATTAGTCAGCATCAAGGGCTATTCAAGTCGCCCGGTCACCGGGTGAATATTCTCAATGCCGGCTACCGCGAGCTGGGCGTTGGGCAGCGTTCGGGCGAGTTTACGTTTAGCTCCGGCGCATTTCCCAGCTCGATGATCAGCCAAAATTTTGCGCGTCACGGCAGCGATTATTTTGTCTCGGGGGTGGTCTATCGCGATAGCGACAACAACGGCCGCTACAGCGCCGCCGAAGGAGTTGAAGGGGTTACCGTAAGCGTTGGCGACGCCAGCACGACCAGCGGCGCTGCGGGTGCATACACTATCGCGCGCCCCAAAGGCACCTACAACGTTGCCGCATTTGGTGACGATATCGGCCTGACAACCGACTCAGTCACGCTGAATAATCGCAACAAGAAGCTCGACATCATCATCAACGGGACAAACGCCCAGCTAACCGTGTGGTAACACTAACCGCGGCGATTAACCGAACAGCGACATTTGCCGATCGGTAATCGCTGCCAGCGAGTCATTCAAAAAATACAAAATAGAATCGGCCACCGGGGCCAGTTGCCGAGTTCGGTAGTGCTCGTAGTCGAGCTCGCTGCGCCGCCCCGGGACCGGCTCGGGGCCCTGTAGGGTAATCACGTAACTGACCCAATCGCCGCGTTTTAACTCCCCCAGCCCCCACTCTTTTTGTTTGCGCGCAGCTTGCACATGGGGCGGCACATTTTTTTGATAATCGCTTAAGCGTCGGCGCAAACGTTTTTTGTACACCAGCTTATCGTCACTCTCGCCCAGCATCAAAGCGCGCACACACTGCTGCACATAAGCTTGATAGGGCTCGTCGGCAAATACCCGGCGGTACAGTTCATGTTGAAACTCACGCGCCAACAATGTCCAGTCGGTGCGCACCGATTCCAACCCTTTAAACACCAGAGTTTCGGCACCGGCCTTACCCACCAACCCGGCATAACGTTTTTTGCTACCCTCATCGGAGCCGCGCACAGTAGGCATTAAAAACTTTTTATAGTGAGTTTCAAATTCAATTTCTAAAGCGCTTTCAATACCAAACTCATCCTGGAGCTTTTCTTGCCACCAAACATTTAATCCTTCGGCCAAATGTCGACCTACGCCGGCGGCTTCCTCGTCGGGCATCGGAGCGTCCGTACACAGCCAGACAAACACCGAGTCGGTATCCCCATAAATCACTTTATAACCCTGAGTCTCAATCCAGCGCTTACTCGATTGAATAATATCGTGCCCGCGTAGAGTAATAGAGCTGGCCACCCGCGGGTCAAAAAAGCGGCAGCCGGTAGAGCCCAGCACACCGTAAAACGAGTTCATAATAATTTTTATCGCGTAAGATAAGGGCGTATTATTGCCCGCTTTCGCCCGATCTCGCGCCTGCCACAGAGACTCAATCATATCCGGCAGAATTGCTTTATCGCGATCAAACGATGCCCCGTTAAATCCCGCCACCAAGTGTCGTTTAGTCGTCGATTGCTCGGCGCACCAAAAAGCACAGGGGTCGATATAAAACGTACGAATAATACTCGGGTACAGGCTTTTAAAGTCCAACACTAAAACATGTTGGTATATTCCCGGGTCGGAGTCCATCACAAAACCGCCGGGGCTGACAATGTCCGAGCGCAGCTCTCCGAGGTTAGGGGCAATAAAACCGTTGCGATGCAGTCGTGGCAAATAGCTGTATTCAAATGCCGCCACCGAGCCGCCAATCCGATCGAGCAACAACCCGGTAAGCTGACTGCGCTCTATCGCAAATTCCAGCAGCTCTTGCTGGGCAAAAATATCCCATACGAGCTGACAATCTTTTAGGTTGTAGCGCGCCAGCGCCGACTTATCCGCATGAAACAACCGAGTGATATCCTCGCCGCGATCAGCACCGTGTAACAACTTACCCTCACCCAACAACTCGGCGGCGACATTATTTAACGCAAAACTATCAAACTGATAATTGGCCTGTTTTAAAAGCTCAATACCGTCGAGCACGACACGCCCCGGTATCGACACAAATCGGCGCCCGCCCTCACCTTTTTCCTGCCGCCAAAATGGACGCGCCCCACCGCGCCCTATATCAAGCACCAACTTAAGGCGTGCGGCAATGTCGCACAGCACCCACAAATCAAACTGCACAACATTCCATCCGATCAGGCCATCGGGATCTTCCTCCTTTAACCAAGCGAGAAATTTTTGCAAACAAGCCTTTTCATCCACGCACCCGATTAAGCTGGTGCCATCGTCTAGCACCTGGGTAGATGTCTGCTCCGCCACCATAAACACACAGCGGGTTTGCGCAGAATAAACACCGATGGAATACAGTGTTTTGGCATCCATCGTGGTTTCGATATCAATGGAGGCCAAACGTAACTTGGGTCGAAAATCAGCGGGCGCGAGCTTGGGGTTAAACAATGTGCGAGGCTTACCGGGCACCGCATCTATACAAGCGGCCGCGGTTATAAAACGCTCCATCAAAAAACGCTCGGGCGGGCGAATATCGGCCTCCCAGCAAGGGATAGTGTGCGAGGTTAAACGCTTTTCGGCTTCGCGGGCGTCTCCCATAGTACGAAAATAAAGTGCGGTAACCGCTTTGCCGTCACGGGTTTTTAGGGGTAAATCTCGGTGACGCCAACCGCTCAATGATTGCAAGATTTCTAACGCCTGCGAGAGCTTGCGGGTAGCGATAAAAAAAACGGCTTCTTGCTCAGTAAAGCGGGTGCACACCGCACCCGAGTCGGTGGCCCAATGAAACTCTAACTCTAACCCCTTGGGGGTATCGCGCCAGCCGCGCGTCAATAAAAAAGCGTTAAACATGGCGCGCCAAGTACAGGGTTAACCTTGCTCGAGTAACTCTCGCAAGTTAATAATTGCGGCGTTAGCGCGCGAAATATACGAGGCCATCACCAACGAGTGATTAGCCAGCATGCCAAAACCACTGCCATTTAAAATCATCGGACTATAAATCGTGTGCTGGGTCGCCTCCAGCTCACGAATAATTTGCCGCAGACTAACCAAGGCGTTTTTCTTAACTAAAATATCCGAAAAGTCTTTCTCCGCGGCACGCAATAAATGCATTAGCGCCCACGAAGCTCCGCGCGCTTCATAGTACACATCGTCTATCTCTAGCCATGGCGTTTTCACATAGTTATCATGTGGTTTAGGGGTTGCAGCACTGGCAGCACTGTCACCGGCCAGATCTGTATTAAGCCGCTGTTGCCCCACGCTGGCGCTTAAGCGCTGCGACAAGTTACCCAGCCGGGTCTCAACCGTCGACAACCAATAACGTAAGTTATCGGCACGGGCAAAAAACTGCGCATCTTGGTTGGCAGGGTCCGTTAACCGATCTAAATAGGCTTGCAAATGCGAAATACCTTGTCGATATTGCTTCTCCGAGGGCGGAAACAGCCAGCTATCGTTATTAAAGTTAAACCGCGATTCGGCCAGCGCCAAGTCTTCATCTTCTAGCGATTGTGATTGCGAGCGACTAAATGCCTCACGCATCGCCTTGTTCATATCCCGAACTTGAATCAACACGCCATACTCCCAGTTAGGCATGTTATCCAACCACCAAGAAGGCGGGGTAACATCGTTGCTGAGATAGCCACCGGGCTTATCAAGTAAAGTTCCCGCGACCTCCATTAAGGTTATTGTGGTTGCCGCCCCTACCACTGGCGAGCGATTCATTTGCTCCAGCTTGACCTCGGCACGAGCGCCAACATTAAAGCTCGGCGGCATCCAACTCCAATACCACCCCAGCGCCAGCAATACCAATAGCAGCAGCAAAAGCGGCAGCAATAACCAGCCCCAGCGAGCTGAACCGCGCTCGCTATCATCCGAGCTGTCAGAACTCGTCGTTTCCGCCTCATCGACACTCGATGTGTCACTCACCGAGTTGTTGCGACGCGTCAACTTACGCCAGGTTCGTCCTAGACTTTCCATTATCGGCACACTCCTATTGGGGATCGATCGGGGCATCAGTGATGATGTGAATGGTCGGCATTATCGTACCGACTCTTAGCAACCGCTTGCACAGTTTTGGTCGCGCCGCCGGCAAATTCGAGGGTTAAATCGACGCTATCGCCACTGGCGAGCTCGGCCTGCACGTCAAACAACATGATGTGATAACCGCCCGATTCAAACACCTGTGTCTGCCCCGGGGCTAAGGCGAGCGATTCTACGGGCCGCATCCGCATCATACCATCAACACTGGTGTGCGAATGTAGCTGCGCTTTTGCCGCCGCTGTGGTATTCACCCCCACCAGCGTTAAAGGCGTTTTGCCAACATTGTGCAATCGCATAAAGACGGCACTATTATGAGTACCGGGAATCGGCAACTGCACCACGGCCTCCGTTGCCTTGACCGATGCTGGTGGCGCTTGATCGGCGTGGGCGGGCGACAGAACAAACACAAATAATACAGCTAAAAATCTTACGGTTATTGGCATCTCTGGACACTCAGCTCACAATGATACTTTTAAGGGTTGCGCCAAAGCTGACGCACGATACCGACCCGCGTGGGCGCAGGCATAACAACCAAAACTACGGCGGCGATAAAAACTCAACTCGCGCGGGCGAACCCACTTTAATATCAGCGCGCAGCAAATACCCTTTTACCGCCTCGCGCATGGTTTGATACACCCAACGTCCCTGAGCATCAGTGCCGGTAACAATCAGCACCATTTGCTCGTCACGACGCGCGCGCAACGCTAAATCAGACAATTGCGCCTTAACGGTAGCGGTACGAGCCTGCAGCTCGCCGGCATTAAGGAGTACGGCGTTATCGGCCACCACGGGCGTCTGCGGTTCCACGGTTTGCTCGCGCTGCTCGTCAATCATAGCGCTAACGGCGGCATTATCCGGCAACACCGTCGCCGCCCGATCCAGATAACGGTGCGCCTCTTGATAGCGGCTGCGCTGCGCGGCGTCGCGAGCCATGGCTAAATAGCGTAAAACAATCGCTTGCATCCCCAGCTCGGCCGCTTCGTTATCCGGATCTAGCTGCAGCACACTGGCATAGCGGTCATAGGCATTGTCATACGCGGGCATTAACAAACGGTCTCGGGCCAAGGCTCGCTCGGCACGCGATAACAACCGGGCAATCATCCGCGCACGCTGCTCGGCCGGGCTAACCGTTGGCTTAACCGCGACCGGCTCGCGGCTCTGCTTAGGTTGCGGTGGGGCAGTGGTCGAGCACCCCGCCATCAGCAATGCACACAATACCGCCAGAGTACTAATACACTTCATTACGACCGGGTCTCCGCTGCTACGCCCAATGTGTTGGTTTTTTCAGGCTAAATCAATCTGAACCAGTGTAGCCGGTCTCGCCCCTTGGCGGCAACGCGCCGGAACTGGATGCTGCCGACACGGTCTCATCTTTTTACCCACATCACACGGCGACATTTGTAAAACATCGCGTCCAGCGCGAGAATAGACGCCTACATTCACCCAATCCATATTTGCGAGCCACAATAACGTAATGACTGACTCCTTACTCCGCCGCCTCCTGGTTACTGCCCACCAGTTGTTACTGCTATTCACGCTCTGTACCGCCGTTATGGCTCACGGCGCTGACACCATTGAACTAGTGCCGCCTAAATCCGCCAGCCCGGCCAGCGGCCTGAGCATCGGACCACAAGACGATGAAGCTGAGCCCGAATTTTTGCCCGTCACCGAAGCTTATATGCTCAGCACCTGGGTGCGCGATGGCTCACTCATATTGCACTGGGACGTTGAGCCGGGCTACTACCTCTATCAAGAACAGTTTGCTCTGACCACCGACACAGGGGTCCGGCTCACTCCCGAATTCTCCGACAGCATCAAAAAATACGACGAATACTTTGAAAAAGACATGGCGTTGCACTTTGGCTCGGCAACACTCACCGTGCCACTCAGCGCCGACACCGCGCCATTCAACCTAAAGATACGCTCGCAGGGCTGCGCAGAGGCAGGATTGTGCTACCCACCTTATGATAACTACTTACACGTCGACCCAACCGATAGTTCGGCCGACCCCATCGATGCCGCCGCCTTCGAAAGTGGCGCGAGCAATGCCGACAATCGCGCAGCCAGCTCAGACACCGGCAGCAGCGCAGGCCTTTGGGCGATATTACTGCTTGCCCTAGCCGGCGGCGTTATTCTTAACTTAATGCCCTGCGTGTTTCCGGTTTTGTCCATTAAAGTACTAAGCTTAACCGGCGCTGACCGCCAGCGCGCCCACCACCACGGCTGGGCCTACACGGCGGGCATTCTGGCAAGTTTTGCCGGCTTTGCCGCGCTGTTGCTTATTGCTAGGGCCAGCGGCGAAGCAGCCGGCTGGGGCTTCCAGTTGCAATCTCCTCTGGTAATCGCCGCACTGGTGTACTTGTTTGTACTCATGGGGCTGGTGCTGTCCGGTCTAGTCAACATGGGCAACAGCTTAATGGGCGTGGGCCAACGCTTAACCCAAAGCAACGGCATGACCGGTTCATTTTTTACCGGGGTGCTGGCGGCTGTTGTCGCCAGCCCATGTACCGCGCCATTTATGGGAGTCGCACTGGGTTACGCATTAACTCAACCGGCGGCCACCGCGCTGCTGGTGTTTATGGCGCTGGGTTTTGGTATGGCGTTGCCCTTACTGGTGCTGTGCTACGTTCCTGCCTTAATGCGTCACCTGCCCTCGCCAGGCCCCTGGATGGACACATTAAAGCAGCTGCTCGCCTTTCCAATTTACCTTACCGCACTTTGGCTATTGTGGGTGCTCGGCCACCAAGCCGGTAGCGACGCTATTGTCATTTTACTGCTCGGCGCACTCTTGTTTGGCTTTGCCACTTGGCTCCACCAGCACCGCCCGTCAGGCGCGGGCGCGCGCATAGCCGTCAATGCGGCAGCCATATCCCTGGTAGCCATCGCGCTAATGCTACCTTTTGTCGCCATTAAATCGACCGGCTACCGTAACGTCAGCACCGATCACTGGCAACCGTACAACGCCGAGACGCTCGCACAGTTGCGCGCCGAAGGGCGCGGTGTATTTGTCAATTTAACCGCTGATTGGTGCGTCACCTGCCTGACCAACGAAGCAGTGGTACTTGGCACCGAGGAGATCAAACAAGCCTTTAACAATTACAACATTGCCACCTTAAAAGGCGACTGGACCAACGGCGACCCGGCTATCACCAAACTGTTAAATGAGTATCAGCGCAGCGGCGTGCCACTTTACCTATGGTTTGCCCCCGGCAGCTCCGAGAAAGCCATTATTCTTCCACAACTATTGCGCAAAAAGCACTTGCTGGATGAGTTTAGGAGCAGCTACCCGACGAAAGGCAATACTTAACTGACTTTAGCCGCTCATTTGACGAACTTGCACAACCTTACGTCAAATCGCGGGTAACCCGCTGGCAAAAGGCACTATCGTGCAAAAACTGACGCGTCTTGCCGCCCAACAATTAGCCAGCTGCCGACAAAAACCTACTAACGGCGGCAAACGTGTCGACATTTTTCGGGAATTCGAGAAAAATACCGGCACATCATGGACACATACACTTTTTTACGGCAAACTCGCGCCTTATACGCGGCTGAGGGCAACCTCGGTCATTCTTGGCACAGCCAGCGAAGGATTACCCATGGCGAGCATACTGGTGTTACACGGCCCCAATCTCAATTTACTGGGAACTCGTGAGCCGGGCGTCTACGGAGCCACTACACTCAATGATATCAACCAACGTCTGAGTGAGATCTGTCAGCAGCAGGGCCACCACCTGCTAAGCCTGCAAAGCAACGCCGAGTACGAGCTAATCGACCGCGTACACGAAGCGCGCTCAGAAGGCGTGGATTTTATTATCTTTAATCCCGCCGCTTTCACCCACACCAGCGTCGCCCTGCGTGACGCCCTACTGGCGGTGGGCATTCCGTTTATAGAAGTGCACATTTCTAACGTGTATAGACGCGAAGAGTTTAGGCACACGTCATATTTTTCTGATATTGCCGAGGGCGTTATTTGCGGCCTTGGCGCCGAGGGCTACGAGCTTGCGCTAACTGCGGCGCTTACTCGCTGCTCACAGTAACGCTAATACTTGAATTGAATCCCGTATATTAAGAGAGGGCCACATGGATATTCGTAAAATTAAAAAATTGATTGAGCTGCTGGAAGAGTCTGATATCGGCGAGCTGGAAATTAAAGAAGGCGAAGAGTCAGTGCGCATCAGCCGCAACTCCACTCACGCCGCCGTTGCGCAACCACAAATGTACGCGCCGGCGCCTGCCGCACCGGCCCCTGCAGCCGCACCGGCCGCCGCCCCTGCTGCGGCCGAGCCAGAGGCGCCCTCGGGCCATTTAGTCAAATCCCCCATGGTAGGCACCTTTTACCGTTCGCCAAGCCCGGGTTCTCCAGCCTTTGCGGAAGTGGGCAAACACGTAAAAGCCGGCGACGTTATTTGCATTATTGAAGCCATGAAAATGATGAACCAAATCGAAGCCGACAAGGCTGGCGTTATCGAAGCCATTCTGGTTGAAGACGGCGAGCCGGTAGAGTTTGACCAACCCTTGGTAACCATCGTCTAAGTACGATTGTGAAGCGCAGCTATTTACGCACTAGCGTGCCGATAAAACACGAGGAGTTGGTGTATGTTTGAGAAAATATTAATTGCAAACCGCGGTGAAATTGCACTGCGGATTTTGCGCGCCTGTAAAGAAATGGGCATTAAAACCGTCGCGGTACACTCGCAGGTCGACCGCGACTTAAAACACGTGCGACTGGCCGACGAGTCTGTTTGCATCGGGCCTAACCCGTCACCGCAAAGCTATCTAAACATCCCCGCTATTATCAGCGCGATGGAAGTAACCGACTCAGTGGCGGTTCATCCAGGCTATGGCTTTTTAGCCGAAAACGCTGACTTTGCCGAGCAAGTACAAAAAAGCGGCTTTGTGTTTATTGGCCCGGATCCCGACGTTATCCGTGTCATGGGCGACAAAGTGGCCGCGATTGCCGCCATGAAAAAAGCCGGGGTGCCTACAGTGCCCGGCTCAGACGGCCCACTGCCAACCGAGGATCGCGACACCTGTCAGGCTATCGCCAAGCGAATCGGGTACCCCATCATCATTAAGGCTGCGGCCGGTGGCGGCGGGCGCGGGATGCGCGTAGTGCACACCGAAGCGTCACTCATGAGCTCTATCCATATCACCCAAAGCGAGGCCAAAGGCGCCTTTGGTGACGATACAGTTTACATGGAAAAATTCCTGCAAAACCCACGTCACGTCGAGATTCAAATTCTTTCCGACGGCCAGGGCAGCGCGATACACTTAGGGGACCGCGATTGCTCGCTACAACGCCGCCATCAAAAGGTGTTAGAGGAAGCTCCAGCCCCCGGCATCCCAGAGGATGTTCGCGAGTCTACCGCTGCGGCATGTGTGCAAGCGTGTATCGATATCGGTTACAAAGGCGCGGGCACCTTTGAGTTTTTGTACGAAGACGGTCGCTTTTACTTTATCGAGATGAACACCCGCGTTCAGGTCGAGCACCCAGTAACCGAGATGGTGACCGGCATCGATATTATTCGCGAGCAAATCCGCGTCTGCGCTGGCGAGAAGCTCTCAATCAAACAAGAGGACGTGGTGATCCGCGGCCATGCTTTTGAGTGCCGTATTAACGCCGAAGACCCCAAAACTTTTATGCCCTGCCCCGGCACCATCAATAATTTTCATGCGCCGGGCGGATTTGGGGTGCGAGTTGACTCTCACCTTTACAGTGGCTACAGCGTACCGCCCAACTACGATTCAATGATCGCCAAAATCATTACTCACGGTGAAGATCGCACCATCGCCCTCAACCGTATGCGCAATGCGTTGGAAGAAACCGTTATTGACGGTATTCGCACCAACATTCCGTTGCAACAGCGTTTGGTGCGCGATCCGGCGTTCCGCGAAGGCGGTGTCAACATTCACTACCTCGAGAAAAAGCTCGAAGGTTAAACCCGCAAGGTCCGGCACCCGCCGGACCCCAAGCCTCTGGACTGTCATGCCCTGGTTACAAATTAAACTCAACACTGTGCGCGAGCAGGCAGCCAAACTTGAAGACGCCTTGCTCGATACCGGCGCCGTCAGCGTCACCCTGCAGGACAACGCCGACCAGCCCATTTTGGAGCCTGGCCTGGGTGAAACTCCGCTGTGGGATCAAGTGCGCATCACCGGACTATTCGATGCCGACATCGATACCCGCAACACCACCGAGCAAATTACAGCGCGGTTTAATCAAGCGCTGCCCGAACACCAGTGGGAGCAGTTGGAAGACAAAGACTGGGAGCGGGAATGGATGAGTAACTACCATCCTATCTGCTGCGGTGAGCGTCTATGGATCTGCCCCAGCTGGCTCGCACCACCAGAGCCCGATAAAGTTAACATTCTGCTCGACCCAGGCCTGGCATTCGGCACGGGCACCCACCCCACCACCTTTTTGTGTATGCAGTGGCTGGATGGGCAAACTCTAGACGATTTACACTTGGTGGATTACGGCTGCGGCTCGGGGATTCTCGGCATTGCGGCGCTCAAGCTTGGCGCGCGCAAAGTCGTCGGGGTCGACATCGACCCACAGGCGCTGCTTGCCACCAGCGACAACGCGCAGCGCAACCAGCTGGCCGAAAACGCCATGCCAGTGTTTTTGCCACCTCAGGCACCCAATGAGCCGGTCGATATCGTCCTGGCCAACATACTCGCCGGCCCCCTTGCAGAGCTTGCGCCACAGCTATCTGCCTTAACGCGCCGCGATGGCAAAATATGCCTCTCGGGCATTTTGGCGACGCAGGCAGACGCGGTAATGGCAGCCTACGCTGACAATTTTGTGTTTGACCCAGTCGCCCAAAAAGACGAATGGGTTCGTATTACCGGCACCAAAATTCGCTAAACTGTGGCGCATTTACCCGTGCACACTTTGCGATTAAACTGGCTCTAGTGTGCTCGGGAGGCTCTCCCGCGACAGCAAGGAAAACGCGTTAGCTATGACCCAACTGGTTACCCGCTGCCCGCAGTGCAGTACGTCGTTTCGGATTACGCCTGCGCAAATTCAAAAAGCCCGCGGCGCTGTGCGCTGCGGCTCTTGCTTGCATATTTTTAACGCTGAGCAAAACCTGATTGAGGGCGGTAACCCCAAGCCCACAGAGCGACGCGAAAAAGCCGCCAAGCGCGCGCCGCAAACGCCCCCACCAACCCAAGCGCAACTGCCCATCAACAGTGAGCCGGAGCTTGAAGTGCAGCCGGCGAGCGCAACCAAACCCGAAACCACACAGGCACTAAGCTCTGCGCGCCAAATCACGGCAGACTCCCAGTCAGAGGCTAAACCGCATAACGATACCGCACCTCGCCCCGCCGCCTCGCCCACAGCTACAGCAGCGCCGCACGAGCAAGACACATCGTCGCGCAAAACGGAGACTCTCGACGAGACGCCCGACATAAGTGTAAAACCCACATCGTCCGAGCACACAATCAACGTTAGCGAGCAAGAGCTGACCCCGAGCGCCAGCCAAGAAGGCTTACTGCGCTTCGATCAAGCGCAGATCGACCTTGAGAGCGAGCTCGACGACGATGTGCTGATCAGCGATGACATGGACAACCCAAGCACCGAGCCTGACAGCGATCTATACGTCGCTCCCAGCGACAGCAGCCACTCACTGTTTGAGCGAAGAATTGAGCACCGCGGCGAAGAGTTTGTCGACACCAGCGACGAGTCATGGGCCGAAAATCTACTAGACGACGACGCGCCAGTACCAACAAAAACCAGCGACAGCTTTGACAACCCCCTCAGTATCACCCGGGGCGAGCAGCCGGTTACCGTCACCCCTCAAGAAAATAACGAGCAGCGCGATACTGATGCGTTTATCGACAATTACGCAGCCAACGAGCACAGTGCAAGCACAGAGCTAGTCGCACCAGAGGAGCCGCTCGAGCCTCCACCTGAGAAGCCACCCAGCGCCGCCCCCGCACCACGTTTTTATTTGCACGCGGACGACTCTGACGAGGAAGACAGCAGCCAAGAGGCGACGAGGTTTGGCGGGCAACTCCGCGCTTATGACAGCGAGCGCAGCGCGCTGCTGATGGGAATCGACCCCGAGCCGGTAGAAATGGCGGGCTCCCACCACCATCCGTGGCGCAAGCGCTTAATCTGGGGCGGCCTGTGCCTGCTGGCAGCGCTGGGCCTTGCCGCGCAAATCGCCTGGTTGCAGTTTGACCGCTACAGTCGTATTGAACCCTACCGGAGCTACTATCAAAGCGTTTGCAGCCTGATTGGATGCCAGTTACCCACCTTACGGGACACCAGCAAAGTCCGCGCGTTTAACCTAGTGGTACGGCAGCACCCAGAGCAATCGCGAGCACTGATGATAGACGCTATTATTCTCAACAGCGCCGACTTTAAGCAGCCCTACCCAGCCCTGCAGCTAACCTTTAGCGACATCAACGACAGGCCGGTCGCCTCACGTGTTTTCACCCCTAAAGAGTACTTGCGGGGCGAGCTAACAGGCCGCACCATTATGCCGTCTAACCAACCAGTTCACCTGAGCCTGGAGCTTTCCGACCCCGGCCCAGAGGCAGTCAATTACAGCTTAGTTATTCCTTAGAGAATTCACCCACGCCGGCTAAAGAGCAAAATTCGCTTAAAAAAAAGCCAATCTGTGTGAATTCTGCGTTCCCAATCCGGTTGCAAAAAGGTATCATAGCCAGCCTTTTTCGACCGGCCCTGCCGCTAGAAATTAACGTATCGCTTTAGACAGAACCGTCGGTAAGGTAGTTGACAGTGCTCCAGATTGGCCCTTATCAAATCGATGTTCCTGTAGTGCTAGCGCCTATGGCGGGCGTTACTGACCGCCCCTTTCGCCAGCTTTGCCGGCAACAAGGTGCAGGGCTCGCAATCTCGGAGATGGTCACCTCTGATGCAACGCTCTGGCATAGCCGCAAAAGCCGCCAGCGGCTCGATCATCGCGGCGAAACAGGCCCTATTGCGGTGCAAATAGCTGGCGCCGATCCGGCGATGATGGCTGAGGCCGCCCGTCTTAACGTAGATAACGGCGCCCAGATCATCGACATCAATATGGGGTGCCCGGCAAAAAAAGTTTGTAAAAAAGCCGCCGGCTCAGCATTACTGCGCGACGAAGCCTTAGTAGCAAATATATTACAAGCGGTAGTATCAGCCGTTACGGTACCTGTAACACTAAAAATACGCACCGGCTGGAGCCCGGACCAGCGCAATGCGGTTACCATTGCCAAGCTCGCCGAAAGTTGCGGTATTAAAGCGCTGGCCATACACGGCCGCACCCGGGCCTGCCGTTTTGGCGGCCAGGCCGAGTACGACACGATTGCCGAGGTTGTACAAAACATCAATATTCCGGTGCTGTGCAACGGCGATATCGACACGGCGCCCAAAGCACAGCAAGTGCTGCAACACACAGGCGCACAAGCCGTTATGATCGGGCGCGCCGCGCAAGGGCGCCCTTGGATTTTTAAACAGATTGACCACTACCTGCGTACTGGCGAGCTGTTAGCTGAACCACCCCTGAGTGAAATCAGGGATATTCTTTGTACCCATTTGGGGGAGCTGGCCGAATTTTACGGTCCAGTCATGGGGCCGCGTATCTCGCGCAAGCACCTCGGCTGGTACCTGCAAACACTGCCCGACAGCGGGCCGTTTCGCGCTACGTTCAACCAGTTAGAAAACGCCCAAGATCAATATGCCAGTGTTCGGGATTACTTCGAACAGCTGTTAGAAAGAGAGGAAAAAGCGGCATGAATTCAGTAGAAACTTTTATCACCGATGCATCGATGACTCCCAAAGAGTCCTTGGGCGCACAACCACAACAGGCACCCGCGACTCAAGCGCAGTCATTGCGCGGCAGTGTCGAGCAAGCCATGGAAAATTACTTCCAGCATTTAGATGGACAGCCTGTTAGCAATGTCTACGACATGGTAATGGCCGAGGTCGAGGCGCCTTTACTCGAGGTGGTATTAAAGTACACCCGTCACAACCAAACTCGCGCAGCACAAGCGCTGGGTTTAAACCGTGGCACTTTACGCAAAAAGCTTAAGCAGTACGGCTTACTGTAAGCAAAGATAATTGGTGCCTATGGCACCCAAGGGTGGCTACAGGCCACCTTTTTTTGTTTTTAACAATTTGTTTTTAAAGACCTCAGCTTAACGACAACTGGAAGCGTCCCCATGACTACCGACCTCGCGCCTGTAAAACGCGCCCTGATCAGCGTCTCCGATAAAACAGGCATTGTAGATTTTGCCCGTGCCCTGCATCAGCAAGGTGTTGAAATTCTCTCTACCGGCGGCACTTACCGCTTACTTAAAGACAGCGATATCCCCGCAGTCGAAGTGTCCGATTACACCGGTTTCCCCGAGATGATGGACGGCCGCGTGAAAACGTTGCACCCCAAAGTTCACGGCGGCATTCTGGCCCGTCGCGGCCAAGACGACGCGGTAATGAGCGAGCATGGTATCGGCGGTATCGACATGGTCGTGGTGAACTTATACCCATTTGAGAACACCGTAGCCAACCCCGATTGCAGCCTCGAAGATGCCATTGAGAATATCGACATTGGCGGCCCAACCATGGTGCGGGCAGCAGCCAAAAACAACGCGTGGGTTAACATTGTGGTTAACGCTGCCGACTACGGCAAAATTTTAGCCGAGATGTCAGCCAACGACGGCGCCACCACCTACAAAACTCGCTTCGATTTAGCCATAAAAGCTTACGAGCACACCGCCGCCTACGACGGCGCCATCGCCAACTATTTTGGCCGTATGGTAGAGGGCGGCAGCGACGACTTCCCGCGCACGTTTAACAGCCAATTTCACCAAGTACAAACCTTGCGCTACGGTGAAAACTCCCATCAAAAAAGCGCGTTTTTTGTCGAAAAAAATCCAGCGGCCGGTACGATTGCAACCGCCAAACAACTGCAGGGCAAAGAACTGTCTTACAACAATATTGCCGACACAGATGCCGCGCTGGAAACCGTTAAACTGTTTGATGCCCCCACCTGTGTCATTGTAAAACATGCCAACCCTTGCGGTGTGGCCAGCGCTGATAGTTTACAGGCAGCTTACGAGCGCGCTTTTGCGACCGACCCCGAATCATCTTTTGGCGGCATCATCGCTTTTAACCGCCCGCTCGACGCCGCTACCGCCAAAGCTATTGTCGACAAGCAGTTTGTCGAAGTCATTATTGCCCCGAGTATTGAGCCGGCCGCGGTTGAAGCCGTGAGCGCGAAAAAGAATGTTCGTTTACTAGAGTGTGGCCAGTGGGGCCAAAGCCCAGCCGATTACGACTACAAGCGTGTTTCCGGTGGCCTGCTGGTTCAAGATCGTGACAACGGCACCGTCAGCGCAGCAGACTTAAAAGTCGTGACCAAACAGGTACCTACCGAAGCGCAAATGCGCGATTTACTGTTCACCTGGAAAGTGGCAAAAATGGTTAAGTCCAACGCCATTGTCTACGGTAAAGACGGCGCCACCGTCGGCGTTGGTGCCGGCCAAATGAGCCGCGTCAACTCAGCTCGTATCGCCGGTATTAAAGCAGAACATGCCGGCCTTGCTGTGCCGGGTTCGGTAATGGCGTCAGACGCATTCTTTCCATTTCGCGATGGCATCGAGAACGCGGCTGCCGCGGGCATCGCAGCGGTCATTCAACCCGGCGGCTCCATGCGCGACGACGAAGTAATCGCCGCCGCCAATGAAGCCGGAATCGCGATGGTCTTTACCGGCATGCGTCACTTCCGGCACTAAAACGGCTAACGGTGGACGGGGTACGGCGAACGCCCCTCGTCCACTCTTTGAACTTTTGAACTGAGTGGGAGGAAGGGTTGAGCGGTAACGGCGTTTTCCGTTTACCGCTCCCCGTTTACCGTAAAAAAATGAATATTCTGATCATTGGCGGCGGTGGCCGCGAGCACGCCCTGGCTTGGAAAGCAGCGCAAAGTCAACAAGTAGAAACCGTGTACCTAGCACCAGGCAACGCTGGTACTGCACTGGATGATAAGCTAAAGAACGTCGATATCGATGTGCTGGACTTTGCCGCGCTGGCGGAGTTCGCTAAAACCGAAGAAGTCGCACTGACCATCGTCGGCCCCGAAGTACCTTTGGTTGAAGGCGTAGTAGATTATTTTACCGAGCGCGACCTGGCCTGCTTTGGCCCCACTAAAGGCGCGGCGCAACTGGAGGGCTCAAAGGCCTTCACTAAAGACTTTTTAGAGCGTCACAAAATTCCTACCGGCGCCTACCAAAACTTTACCGAAGTCGAGCCAGCACTCGCCTATCTACGGGAAAAAGGCGCACCGATTGTCGTTAAAGCCGATGGCCTTGCTGCCGGTAAAGGTGTAATTGTCGCCGAAACCCTTGAGCAAGCCGAGGCTGCTGTGCGCGATATGTTATCGGGCAACGCTTTTGGCGATGCCGGTTGTCGGGTGGTGATCGAAGAGTTTCTCAGCGGAGAAGAAGCCAGCTTTATTGTGATGGTCGACGGCGAAAATGTATTGCCGATGGCCACCAGCCAAGACCACAAACGCGCGGGCGACGGCGACACTGGCCCGAACACCGGCGGCATGGGGGCTTATTCTCCCGCCCCCGTAGTAACCGATGCGGTGCACCAGCGCATTATGGACGAGGTCATTTACCCCACAGTGAAAGGCATGGCGGCCGAGGGCAATCGCTACACCGGTTTTTTATACGCGGGATTAATGATCGATGCCAGCGGTGCACCTAAAGTGATTGAGTACAACTGTCGTTTTGGCGACCCTGAAACACAGCCAATCATGTTGCGCTTGCAATCTGATTTGGTGTCACTCTGCCTAGCCGCCCTTAACGGTGAGCTTGACAAAGCAACTGTCGAATGGGACCAACGCGCTTCCGTCGGCGTGGTATTGGCCGCTGGCGGCTATCCTGCCAGCTACCCTAAAGGCGACGCGATTTCGGGCCTGCCCACCACTGAAACGGCAGGCGAAAAGGTGTTTCATGCCGGCACAGCGCGCAACGGGGATGACATAGTCACCAACGGTGGTCGGGTTCTGTGTGCAACCGCATTGGGCGACTCTGTTAAAGCGGCACAAGAACGCGCTTATAAGCTCGCCGAAAAAATCACCTGGAACGGCGTCAACTACCGCAGCGACATTGCCTATCGGGCCATTGCAAGGGAGCAGCAAGGGGAATAACTCGCCCGCCAAAGAGAAAACTCCCTGCACTTTTTGGCACCATTATAAAAAAGCCCCGATTATCGGGGCTTTTTTATATCTTCATCATTTGTATCATCAAACATTGATTTGTATCTTCAAACATTGCCAGTAACACGCTAGCTTTCGTTTTGCGGTAATTCCGGCAACCAATGCGCCAGTGCAATGCCATGTTGCTCTACGGTTGCCAACAGCTGCAAATTTAGTTGTTCGGCCACCGCCAAAAACACATTAAAATCACTGGTATCAATATAGGCGTTTGCCTGAACCACAAACCCTTCGCGGGTTACTTGCTCAAATCGCACCCGCCGCGAGATCTCTAGCACCTGATCGTGCTGCTCTAACACGGCGTTCATATCTGCCAATAGTGATGCGATCTTATCGCTTTCAGCCTCGGCCGATAAACAAAAGCTTTGCCGGTATAAACGCTGATCGATCTCAGAGAGGTTTTCTAATACCTCGACCGAGAAAATGGAGTTGGGCACACTTACCAAAGTCCGATCGAGTTTACGCAGCATGGTGGAGCGCAAGCCGATCTCTTCAACGGTGCCAACAATCGAACCAAAACGACAAAAATCACCGAGCTTTATCGGACGGGCCACAAACAACGTAAATGCACCAAAAATATTTTCTAAAGTTTTTTGCGCCGCTAATGCTATCGCCAGCGAGCCAATGCCCAGCCCCGTTAATATCGTCGCCATGTTATAACCGGCATTTTGTAGCCATAATAAAACGGCGAAAATCACCACCAACACTTTAACAATGGTCACCAGGGGGCGCACAAAACCCTCAGAGTAACTTTCATCCTTGGCGATCGAGCGCGCTATATATACCGCCTTAACAAACTCCACAATCCCAAGCACCAAAAACATACCGGCTAAAAAAGCTAAAAAACCCGAGTCAAATATCACCCGAACTTTAAGCGGCAGCCCCAGCTGATAAACACCCCAGTTAAGGAAACAAAAAAACAGAAACCGCCGCAGCGGCTGGCGCACCAACTGCTGCATCGTGTCGCCATAAACCGAGAAGTGCGTCATTAGTTTCAGCAAAATCCACCGAATAACGCCGCTAACCAACCACCCCACCAGCACCAATACAAACAGCATCAATACTTGCCAGTTATGCATGTGAAACAGGCGAAACTCTGGCAGCCATCGCTCTAACCGCTCTAGCTGCGGCGGGTAACCAAACTTTTGCCAAAGCTGCGGTATTTGCGCCACCGTTGCGTTTGATATTTTCCAGAGTTGGTTGCCTTTGCCATCGGGTACGCGCTGCAACAAGATGTCATAGTGGGTCGAGCCTTCCCGTAAGCTCCCTAGGCGCTCACGGTACGGGGGCAGGCCATCGTTAAGGTTGCCTTGTTCGGTGTCATTCAGATTGGGCAAGTCTAGTATTTGATACTGCTCCCACACCACGGCGAGCTTACGCATCAAAACGGCGGGGCCTTCATCAATAATAGCGGGATCTAAATAGCGAAAGTCCGCGTACTCGGCCATACGCTCCCACTGCTGCTGTCGGCCGGCATCGCGAATCAATAGCACTGCGCCCAAGGGCGTTGCCATCGGCTGGTCACGCTGTACTTGTGCGGCCTCTTCGGCCGCTTCAGCGTTCGACTCTACTAAATCCTTTAGCGTAACGTCTTGGGCGTGGGCACTAGCCCATGCAAACCCATAGACCGCCAGCAATAGCCAGGCTACTTTCGCGCTCAATGACTAACCCTTCCATTTGATATTGCACCCTAAGCTGGGTTTCTGTTCGGCCGCTACGGGCTCTTGCTGTGCCAGCGCGTGGGCGGCCGCCAACAAACTATGGCCATCAACCGGAGCATCGTTACCGGGCCGGGCGTCGTCTACCTGACCGCGATAAACGAGCTTCTTATCGCCATCAAACAGATAAAAATCAGGTGTACAAGCGGCATCAAAAGCTTTGGCCACCGCCTGCGACTCATCATAAAGGTAGGGAAATGGGAAGTTGTGCTTGGCGGCGAATGCTACCATCTTATCAGGCGCATCCTCTGGATGGTTGCTGACATCGTTCGAGCTAATGGCGACACAGCCGATACCTTGTTGCGCCAGCTGGCGGGCCAGAGGGGCAAGAAAGTCCGCGATATGTAGGACAAACGGACAATGATTACAGATGAACATCACCAGCAAGCCATTAGTGCGTAAATTTGCCGCGATATTGCACAAATCACCGGCGCCGTCGGGTAGTTCTACCTCGGGCAGAGCGGTGCCCAGTGGCAACATATTGGAGGGGGTACGAGCCATAAAATACTTCCTTCTGTTATTTGCACAGTGCCATTAAAGCGCGTGAGGCCCTCAATGTAAAACCTGTGCAAAAAAACGACTCTACCCCACCCTTGCAATCATGGTGGATCATCGCCCAGACAGCCTGTTACAGCGTTAGGGCTGAGCTAAGCCCCGGAATCATCTTGCTCCAGTTGAATCTGTTCTTCAATCTCCTCAATACTGCCGTGACGTACATCGGCACCCATAACCAAGTACACAACATACTGTGCAATATTGCGCGCGTGATCGCCAATCCGCTCCAGCGCGCGTAGCGACCACATAATATTCAGCACACGGGTAATACTGCGCGGATCTTCGATCATATAAGTGATCATCTCGCGCATTGCCGTGCTGTACTCCAGATCAACGGTGCGATCGGTCTGGACAACTTTCAGGGCCACATCAAGATCCAGCCGAGCAAACGCATCCAAAGAGTCGTGCAGCATACGCGAGACATGTTCGCCGATATGGCGCATTTCGACATAACCACGGGGAGCCGCACCGTCACGGCCCAGCGCCATCGCTTGTCGCGCAATCTTTGCAGCCTCGTCGCCAATCCGCTCCAGATCCGTAATCGCTTTGGTCACCGCAATAACCAAGCGCAAGTCGCCGGCGGCTGGTTGGCGCTTGGCAAGAATACGCACGCACTCTTCATCAATGGAAACCTCCATCGAATTGACCTTGTGGTCACCACGGACAACCTGCTCCGCTTTTTCGACGTCGACATCAATCATCGCCATAATAGCGTCATTGACCTGACGCTCGGCCAACCCCCCCATTTCTGATAGGTGGGTTTTTATATCATCCAGCTCGATATTAAACTGCTGGGAAATATGGTGTGTATGACTGGTAATATCCATAGCCATAGCCGGTTACTCCGTAATAAAGCCATTTACACGCGCACTTGCGCGCCCACACTAGCCGTATCGGCCAGTAATATAGTCTTCGGTTTGTTTCTGAGTCGGGTTGGTAAACAGGGTATCGGTATCGCCCACCTCGACTAAGTCACCCATGTACATAAAGGCAGTGTAATCGGATACCCGAGCGGCTTGCTGCATATTATGAGTGACAATCACAATGGTGTACTTGTCTTTTAACTCGTAAATCAACTCTTCGATTTTTAGGGTTGAGATAGGATCAAGGGCCGAGGCTGGCTCATCCAGCAAAATCACCTCCGGCTCAATAGCAATAGCGCGAGCAATCACCAAACGCTGCTGCTGACCGCCAGACAAGCCAAAGGCATTGTCGTGCAAACGGTCTTTTACCTCATCCCACAAAGCCGCACCGCGCAACGAGTTCTCAACCACGGTATCGAGTGTGCGCTTGGATTTAACACCCTGTAACCGCAAACCATAGGCAACATTTTCATAAATAGATTTGGGAAACGGGTTCGGTTTTTGAAAAACCATGCCCACTTGGCGGCGCAGCTCGGCGACATCCACCGATGCATCATAAATATTTTCACCGTCCAGTAAGATCTTTCCCTCGATACGACAGCTATCAACCAAGTCATTCATGCGGTTAAAACAGCGCAACAACGTCGACTTACCACAACCAGACGGACCAATAAAAGCCGTTACTTTTTTTTCCGGTATTTGCAGGCTAATATTTTTTAGCGCCTGATCGTTGCCGTAATAAAGCTTTAGGTCTTCGACCTCAAGTTTAATTGTTTCGTTTTCCATAGCTGAAGGTTCTGCCTGATCAAAGGTCTGCTTATATGGCGGCGTACTCGCGCCAGGTTCGTGCAATTCTCTTTCCATACTCTGCGCATCCGCACCCGGAACTGACGCTTCATTAGGCTCGACAAGATCGCTTGGTTCTAACATGATATCACTCCCGTTATCAATCGGACGCGCTGCGGTACTTCTCGCGCAGACTGTTACGAATACGAATAGCTGCAAGGTTCAAGACAATAATCAGCATTACCAAGGTCAACGCGGTAGCGTACACCAGCGGGCGGGCGGCCTCGACGTTTGGACTTTGAAAGCCAACGTCGTAAATATGAAAACCCAAATGCATGATTTTCTGATCCAAGTGCAAGTAAGGGTAATTGCCATCAAGCGGTAGCGAGGGAGCCAGCTTTACCACGCCAACCAACATCAAAGGCGCCACTTCACCTGCGGCGCGGGCAATGGCTAAAATCAGGCCTGTCATCATCGCCGGTGTGGCCAGCGGTACCACCACCTTCCACAAGGTTTCCGCCTTAGTCGCACCCAGCGCCAATGACCCTTGGCGAATAGTGGTCGGGATCCGGGATAGCCCCTCTTCTGTGGAGACAATCACCACCGGCAAAGTGAGCAACGCCAACGTCAATGAGGCCCAAAACAAGCCTGGCGTACCAAAGGTGGGCGCGGGCAACGACTCTCGGTAAAACAACTCATCGAGGCTTCCCCCTAAAAAATACACAAAAAAGCCCAAGCCAAATACACCGTAAACAATGGATGGCACACCGGCCAAGTTATACACGGATATTCGGATAACACGCAGCACCGGTCCCTGCTTGGCGTACTCGCGCAAATAAATCGCGGCCAGCACACCAAAGGGCGTAACGATAATAGACATTACAATGACCATGGTGACAGTGCCGAAAATCGCGGGGAAAATCCCCCCTTCAGTATTTGCCTCGCGCGGCTCGTCCGATAAAAACTCCCAGAAGCGCTCGACGTATTGCCCCATTTTGGCCAAAACACCCATAGCGTTTGGGCGGGTTAAACGGACAATGTTTTGCAGCGCAATACTCACCGCTTGGCCATCGACCACTTGTGCTTTTAGGGTATCGCGCTTTAATTGGCGATAAAGCTCGTCGCGCTCAGCTTTAACCACTCGGTACTGCTCATCTAGCTCGGCGCGTAGCGCACTAAACTCGGCGTCGGCCTCGGCCATGCGCGCCGAATCAGCGCCGTCCAACTCCAGCCCTCGGCGGTCTAAGCGGATGCGCTCAAGCTTATGGTTAATACGGCCAATATCGACTTTCTCTATGTGGCGGATCTCATTGTGCAGCGCAACACTGCGCGCCACCCGCTGCTGCACTTGATCCCAAAAGGTATTATCTTGAGCAGTCGCGATGACCTCACCGTTTTCTAACAGCGCCACCGGAAAACCGTAAAAGTTACCCCACTCACGGCGCTCAATGACCATAGCGTTTTCCGGCTTCTGCCACTCGCTCATGCCCACATCCAGGTACCAGTTAAAGTCTCTGGCGTTAATGTCACGATTACCCTGTTTCACCAAGTAACGGGTAACCAGCTCTTGCGCCTCGGGCACGTTGTAACCGGCGCCCCGCACCAAGGCGGCGGGAACCACCTCAGAGCGGACTTCTTCGCCTAAAATGGCAACCGATGTACCATCGCGTTCAACGACCGTCATCTGAACAACATCAGCGGGCCAAAAATGTCCAAAACCGCGAATAGCGATTAAACCAATCAGCCCCACCACCATGACCATACAAACCGCGACGGCGCCGCCGTTTAGCCAAACCCAGGGAGCGCCACTTTTTAACCAATGTTTCATTGCCTCGACTCCCAGTTACAGATTGCTATAGCGTTTGCGCAAGCGCTGACGGATAATTTCAGCGCAAGTGTTGACGATAAAGGTCAACGCCAAGAGCACCAGTGCGGCCAAGAACAACACTCTAAAGTGGGTACTGGCAACCGCTGTCTCGGGCAACTCCACCGCAATATTGGCCGATAAAGTTCGCATACCTTCAAAGATATTAAAGTTCACCACCGGACTATTACCGGTCGCCATCAGCACAATCATGGTCTCGCCCACGGCGCGACCAAAGCCCATCATCACCGCCGAGAAAATACCGGGGCTCGCGGTGGGCAGCACAACCCCAACCACCGTTTGCCAACGAGTGGCGCCTAGGGCCAACGAGCCCTGAGTAAGATGGCGCGGAACATTAAACACGGCGTCTTCGGCGATCGAAAAGATCGTGGGGATCACAGCAAAGCCCATCGCCATACCGACAACTAAAGCGTTGCGCTGATCATAGTTAAGGCCGTAATCGGTAAACCACTGGCGCATGCTGCCGCTAAAAAACCACACCTCAACATGGGGGCTCAAAGCAATACAGAACCAGCCGGTCAACAAGATAGGCACAACCAAAATCGCCGCCTCCCACCCCTCGGGGGCACGCATCCGAACACTCTGCGGCAGACGGCTCCAGGCAAAGCCCACCAACACCATCATAATCGGCATAAAAATCAGGATGCTAAAGACGGCAGGCAAGTGATTTTCTAAAAATGGCGCGAGCCACAAGCCGGCCAGAAAACCCAAAATAACCGTCGGTAAAGCCTCCATAATTTCGATGGATGGCTTTACTAAACCGCGCATTTTGGGGGTCATAAAATAGGCGGTATAAAGCGCACCGGCGATACCCAAGGGAATCGCAAACAACATGGCAAAAAAGGCGGCCTTAAGCGTACCCAATGACAGCGGCACCAAGCTCATTTTCGACTCAAACTCATCGCCACCGGATGACGCCTGCCATACATACTCGGGCTCGGAGCGCCCTTCATACCAAACCTTTTGCCACAGCGAGCTGAACGACACCTCGGGATGCTGATTCCAAACACTGGCGACACTCAACTGGCCCGATGCATCGTAAATTAGCAACTTGCCATTGATGGGTGAAATTGCCAGCTGCTCGATCGCGCCATCAGTCATCGGCTTAACCATTAAGGTGCGCGACGACGTGCCATAGTAAATGCCCACCGTGCCCTGATCGTCGCCGACTAAAAAACCACGGCGTGCGTATTCCGGGCTTATGGTTGTGACCGCACCCGGCAGCGGTTCAAAGTCGCGCACCGGTTGTAAGCGATAGGTGTTTTGCGGATCACGCACCAACAACCACTGACTGACAGAGCCTTGATTAGTCCCCACCGCCAGCGACCCCGTACCTACCAAATATTGCAGTGCCGTCACTTGGCCGCGCTCGGTTGCGACCGTTTCGGTCAAACTCATCGCTGTAGCATCGGCGACGTCGTAAATATGCAAGCGCTCTTGATTATCGGCAATAACCAGATGACTCGCGGTTTTATCCAGCTGGATAAAACGCACTTTTGCGTCATTTGGCAGTGCAGGCAAGGCGTCTACGCGACCACTGGTCGTCACCTTACCGGTGATCATATTTTCTCGCGTCGTGTAGCGACCGAGCAGCAAGCGGCCGTCCTCGGTGGCAGCCGCCAGAGCATAGCCGCGTGCCGTCTTTTGCACCGCAACCGTTGCCAGTGCGCGCGCTTCGCTATCCATCACAATTGGCTCTTCGCCCAAAGGGTATACTAGCTCGGGGGTGATTTTGCGCGTGTCGTTTGGGTAGCTTAGTTTATAGTTCAGCTGACTAAGCACCAGCTGACCATTGTCGTAGCCATAAGCGACTAAGCCATCAACCGGGGTGCCAAAACCCAGACTCGAAAATTGCGCGCCCTCGGAACGAGGCACTTGGTAAGCGCTTAGTGCGCTTCCATTGTCGGCCGAGAAAAATTGCACTTCACCACCGGCGGTAAAGCTGGCGCCAATTTGCTCGTAACGCTCTAACACCAAGTGTTCGGGATCTCCCAGCGCAGTCACTTGCGAGTGATCATAGCGTTCAAGCACCTCGACATCGGCACTTTTTAATAGTGGCGCCACTTCAGAGAACAAGTAAAAGAAAATTAATCCCAGTGCACCAACTACGGCGAGGCCTGCACTCGCGACCCCCCAGCGTGAAAATTTATCTTTCAGGCGACGAATATTACGCAGCCTGGCCCGCTGCTCGGCATTGGGCATTAGACTCTCGCCCCCCGCCCCAGCTGGAGTTATCTCACTCATAGTCCGTAATCCTGATGCTGATAGAAAGCGGGCCGGCCGACCCAGTTGGCACTTGTTATGTTAATTGGCCGGCATGCTAACAACGAAAAATGACAGTTTTGTTACAGTGCCGTGACAGCAAGCTCTAACGCGGTGCGGCTTGCCGTCACGGTTAACACAACGACTTAAAGCTCAAGCTCAGTACTAACGCGCTTGGCAACGGTGGCTGGCAGCGGGATATAACCATCGCGCACCACGACCTCTTGCCCTTGTTTAGACAAAACCATTTTTAAAAACTCAGACTGCAACGGATTAAGCGGACGATTAGGGTGCTTATTAACGTAGACATACAAAAAGCGAGCCATTGGATAACTGCCATCGGCGGCGTGAGCGGCATCGGCCGGGGCGAATGGCTGCCCCTCCTCTGCCGCTAGCGGCAAAGCGCGCACGCTTGAGGTGACGTAACCGATACCCGAGTAGCCAATACCATTAATCGACTCACTAACGCCCTGCACCACAGAGGCAGAACCTGGCTGCTCGTTGATGCTGGCTTTATAGTCACCGCCACACAGTGCAACGTCTTTAAAAAAGCCATAGGTGCCAGAGACTGCGTTGCGACTGTAAATGGTAAAGTCGCGGTTGCTCCAAGCCCCGTCAAGGCCGAGATCACCCCAGCGGGTAATATCTTCGCCGAAACCGCATAAACGGGTAGCCGAGAAAACGGCATCGACCTGCGCCATTGTCATGCCTTTAATAGGGTTGTCTTTATTTACGTAGACGGCCACCACATCGATCGCAACCGGTACCGCCGTCGGCTTATAACCATGGTGCGCTTCGAATGACTGAATCTCTGAGGCCTTCATCTCTCGGCTCATCGGGCCAAAATTAGCGGTGCCTTCTGTCAGCGCAGGCGGCGCAGTTGACGAACCCGCCCCTTGAATTTGAATATTTACGTTGGGGTAGTATTTGGCGTACTCTTCGGCCCACAAGGTCATCAGGTTATTCAACGTATCCGAGCCAATGCTATTCACATTGCCAGAGACGCCGGAGGCGGCCTCATAGTCGGGTAGTTGTGGATCTAGGTCGGCTACTGCCGCCGTACTAAGCAAAGCACCGGCTAGGCCTAAGCCGCGAATAAAGGTGGTGACGTTCATGGAGCGCTCCTCAATTGATTACAGCCGTTAAATGTTGATCTCGGGCGCACTCTAGCGACCCTGTATGACAGTTATGTGACAGACTGTAAGAAAACCGTCACCGAACCGACATATTTCAGCGGCAGCGCTTGTTGACCTCTAATTACAAGCACAAAAAAAGCGGCCTAAGCCGCTTTTTATCAATACCAAAGGAGCTTACCGACTAGCTCACGTAAATCGGCCCCATACCCGAGCTCCAGACGATCACAGTCGCCACCATGACAACCACGGCCAGCACTAAGCCGACGGTAATGACAGAGCTGGCGTAAATAAAGCCGCGCTCTTTTGGAATATTCATTAAGATGGGAATGCCTTCGTAAATAAGATACGTCGAGTAGCAGGCCGCGGCGATAAATACGCCGGCCACAAGCCACAACTCGGGCCAAAGTAGTACCAAGCCCGCCAGCATCATGGGGGTCGCGGAATAAACCGCCAGAGCTGTACCCTCATAGTGGCGCTTACTCGCCTCGTCATCCACGCCAAAGCTCTGGCTCATCCAGTTGATATACTCACCCAGCACGTACACGGCCGCTAACTCCGCCAAATAGGCAAACGCGCATAGAATTAATGCACTTTCAGAGGTTAGCCTCACCATCCCACCGCTGCCAATACTCCAGCCTTGGTAGGTAACGCCAAAATAGGCACACACAACAGGAATCAGAGCCAATAGCGGCACATGAGTCCAGTAGACCTTAAAAAAGCTGTGTTCTTCGTTGCGAATACGCTGCCATTCGCGGTCGGGGTTGGTGAAAATGCCCAAAGTGTGCTGAAACATCGCCATATACTTCTCCTACGTCTGAGTTCTTATTATTCAGTGGATCTGTAGGATCAAAGATAACAAGCGGCTGATGACAGCCGCAAATAAGTATTAGCTATATAGAAAGGACTACTAAACGTACAACGAAATATACACTCAAAAGTGGCCTACTTCACCACCCGTAAACTCGGACGCTTACTATCGCTGTCATCACTGCCAGAAGGTGCTGGCGGCTTGGGCGGCTCTGGTGGTTCGGCCTCGGCTTCAAACACCATACCTTGGCCATTCTCACGGGCATAAATCCCCAACACAGCATAACAGGGGATAAACAGCTGGCGTGGCACACCACCAAATCGGGCGCTAAAAGACACACTATCATCGAGCATGTTCAAATCAACCACCGAAGCGGGGGCAATATTCAGAATGATCTGCCCATCTTTGTTAATGTGCTCTTGCGGCACTTCTACACCGGTAGCGTGTGCATTTACCAATAGGTAGGGAGTACAGTTGTTATCCACGATCCACTCATAGAGCGCGCGAATCATATAGGGGCGACTAGAGGTCATTGTCATGGCTTCTCTCCTCGGCGCTGAGTGTGGCAACCCCCTACGGAAAAGACCGTAAGAAGTTAATAGGCGCGTTTACACCGCGCCTATAGCGACTTAAGCGGGGTTCATTTCCCGTTCAAATTCAGTCAGGCTTTGCTGAAATGACTCACGGGCAAACAGACGCTCCATATACTGCTTAAGCGGCTGGCTTTGACGAGTATTGGGAAACTCAATGCCCAGCGAATGCAAGCGCCACAGGATAGGCCCTAAGCAGCAATCGACAATGGTAAACTCATCGCTCATAAAGAATGGCATTTCGGCAAAAATAGGTGCAATGGTTAGCAAGCTATCTTTGAGTTCTTTACGCGCGTTCTCTACCTGGGCTTTATCATCGCTTTGTTTGATGAGATCCACCAAGGGCGCCCAGTCGCGCTCTAGGCGATACATCCATAATCGGCTCTGAGCTCTTGCCACAGGGTACACCGGCAACAGCGGTGGATGCGGGAAGCGCTCGTCGAGATACTCCATCATCACTTTGGATTCATACAAAGACAAATCGCGATCAACCAGTGTCGGCAATGAATTGTAGGGATTCAAATCCGCTAACTCTTGCGGCTTGTTGTCGACATCGACATCCACCAAATCAACCGTCACGCCTTTTTCTGCTAACACAATACGTACCCGATGACTGTAATGGTCATGGGCGTCAGAGAAAAAAGTCATGGATGAGCGCTTGGTCACAACACCCATTAGGGCACCTCAATAGTTATACAACAAAGAATATGGGTGGCAAAATGCCACCCACTTTAAAAAAGCTTAGTGAATACCTTTCCAGTATTCGCGGTTTAGCAGATAGGCAAAGATAAAAAATACGCACAAAAACAGCAGTACATAAATGCCTATACGTTCGCTGTGCATACGCGACGGCTCAGCAACATACTCTAAGAAGTTAACCAAGTCGTAAACGGCTTTATCAAATTCATCATCTGACATACTGCCTTTGATATCGCCCTCGACCAACGCCCCACAGTGCTCATCCATTACTTGGTTACCCAAGTTATCGCGCTCAGCGTGACCATGGTGATCGAGCTTAGGGCCTGCTCCGCACTCATGCAGACCTTGCAGCTCTAACAAGACGTGAGGCATACCGACGTTGGCAAACACACGATTGTTAACGCCTAGAGGACGCGACTCATCTTTATAAAAGTTGCGCAGGTAGGTATACAGCCACTCAGGCGAGCGCGCCCGTGCCACCAGCGTTAAATCCGGAGGGGAAGCCCCAAACCACTTTTTCGCCAAGTCGGGCTTCATGCTAATTTCCATCAGCTGACCAATGCGCTTATCGGAAAACACCATGTTTTCCAGCATCAGATCGTGAGGAATATCCAAGTCATCGGCCACGCGCTCAAAGCGTGAATACTTAGCCGAGTGACAGCCCATGCAGTAGTTTACAAAGTACTTTGCGCCGCGTTGCAACGAGGCCTTATCGGACAAGTCCGTTTCAATCTCGTCGCAGGGAATAGCGCCACAGGCAAAGTGACTTTCGGCGCCCACCGCTTTAATCGGTACAACCACCAAGATCGCGAACAGGACAAACCCTGCAATCACCATATAGGTGGGCAAGCCTTTACTGGTTACGCGCTCAGGTACCGGAAAGGTTTTTTCCCGAGTGGTCCAGAACGGCATGGCAATAAAGTACAAGAAGTACAATACCGTACAAATCTGCGCCAGAATCGTGCGACCGGGTGTAGGAGCTTTTACCCCCAAGTACCCCAAAATCACAAAGGCTGCAGCAAACACAATCAACGCAATACGGCTGATGTGGCCTTTGTAACGCATCGACTTAACCGGACTGCGATCCAACCATGGCAACACAAACAAAATGGCAATAGCAGCACCCATGGCAATCAACCCAAGGAACTTAGAGTTCAAGGGGCCTATATCAAAGGTCACTGCACGCAGTACCGCGTAAAACGGGGTGAAATACCACACCGGCGCAATGTGCTCTGGGGTTTTAAGGTTATTCGCCTCTTCAAAGTTGGCGTATTCCAAAAAGAACCCACCCATCTCTGGCATAAAGAACAGCACAAAACAGAACACGAACAAGAAAACGGCGATGCCCACCAAGTCATGCACGGTGTAGAACGGATGGAAAGGTACACCATCTTTGGGAATACCATTTTCGTCTTTGTTCTTTTTAATTTCGATGCCATCGGGGTTGTTAGAACCCACTTCGTGCAACGCCAGTAAGTGCAACACCACCAGCGCCAGCAGCACAATCGGCAAGGCAACCACATGCAGCGCAAAGAAGCGGTTTAGGGTAATCCCCGAGATTAGGTAGTCACCGCGAATCCACTCAACCAAGCCGTCACCGACGACAGGTATGGCGCCAAACAAGGACACAATCACCTGTGCGCCCCAGTAGGACATCTGCCCCCAAGGCAGCACGTAGCCCATAAAGGCTTCCGCCATCAGGGCTAGGTAGATGGTCATACCAAAAATCCATACCAGCTCGCGCGGCGCTTTATAAGAGCCGTACATCAAACCGCGGAACATATGCAGATACACCACCACAAAAAACGCCGAGGCGCCGGTAGAGTGCATATAGCGCAGCAACCAGCCGTAGTCGACATCGCGCATGATGTACTCGACCGAAGCAAACGCACCGTCAGCGCTGGGGTTGTAGTTCATGGTCAGCCAGATACCAGTCAATAACTGATTAACCAAAACCAACAGCGACAAAACACCAAAAAAGTACCAAAAGTTAAAGTTTTTAGGCGCGTAGTACTTGCCCATATGGGTATCCCACGCACGCTGTACCGGCAAACGCGCATCGACCCAATTCCACAGACCTTTCATCCAATTCATGTTATGCCTCCTGATCCACACCGATGGTCACCACAGCATCGCTATCGAACTTATGCGGTGGCACCAGAAGGTTAATTGGCGCTGGAACACCCTTAAAGACACGTCCAGCGAGATCGAATTTAGAACCGTGACACGGGCAAAAGAAGCCGCCCTGCCACGTACCGCCATCCAGGTTTACCGAGTCCACTTCCGGGCGAAATAGCGGCGCACACCCTAGGTGGGTACAAAGGCCTACCAAAATCAGGTAGTCGGGTTTAATGGATCGGGTGGGGTTTTGCGCGTAGGCGGGTTGTTGTGGCTTTTCAGAAGCCGGGTCGCGTAGCAGTTCGTCGTTACCCTGCAAAGTACTCAGAACTTGCTCTGTGCGACGCACGATATAAACCGGCTTACCCCGCCACTCAGCGGTAATCATAGCGCCTGGTTCGATTTTGCTTACATTGACTTTTACCGGTGCACCTGCCGCTTTGGCTTTGGCACTTGGATTCCAGGAACCCACAAACGGTACCGCAGCACCTACCGCACCTACCGCACCCACTACTGTGGTAGCAGCGGTTAACACGCGGCGGCGCGTTTTATTGACAACGTCATTGGTCATGACGACTTCTCCCCTAACAGCATCAACGGCCAGTAAATCACTGAATTTCAACGATTTAGAATAGTGTTATTGTCTTGTAAAAATTGGCCAATCTTAAAGAAATTGTGCGCCTGTTACAAGAATAACCACGCGAGGCCGCGTGGCGTAAGGGCTACAGCAGCGCCGGCTGAACCGACACAAAGCAGTAAACGGGCGACAAAACGATACCCCACAAACGAAAAAGCGCCCAGGGGTAACCCTGAGCGCTTTTAAAAGCCAGCTGCCACCAGTTGCCCGGCAGACAAGGCACAACCGAATTAACGCTTGGAGAATTGCGGCTTCTTACGTGCTTTGCGCAGACCAACTTTCTTACGCTCAACCGCACGCGAGTCGCGGGTAACGTAACCTGCTCCACGCAGCGACTGGCGCAAAGTCTCATCGTACTCCATCAGGGCACGAGTCAGACCGTGACGAATAGCACCGGCTTGGCCGAAACTACCGCCGCCAGCAACAGTGGCGTTAATATCAAACTTATCGGTCAGCTCGACGAGCTCCAGTGGCTGGCGCACGACCATGCGTGCAACTTCGCGACCGAAGTACTCGTCTAGCGAGCGATCATTAATCGTAACTTTACCGGTGCCGGGAGTAATGAACACTCGAGCGGTCGAGGTCTTACGACGGCCGGTACCGTAATATTGAGTAACTGCCATAATCAGCTTTCCGTTTAGAGAGTAAGTTCTTGCGGCTGCTGAGCAGTGTGCGGATGCTCACTACCTGCGTACACTTTCAACTTGTTGAACATAGTCCGACCGAGTGGGCCACGGGGCAACATGCCTTTAACAGCACGCTGAATCACGCGCTCCGGTGCTTTATCGATCAACTTCTCAAAGCTAATTGACTTGATGCCACCGACGTAGCCGGTGTGATGGTAATACATCTTATCAGTCGCTTTTTTGCCGGTAACGCGAACTTTCTCTGCGTTAATGACTACAATGTAGTCGCCGGTGTCAACATGGGGAGTGTACTCAGGTTTGTGCTTACCGCGCAGACGAGTAGCGATCTCCGCAGCCATACGGCCCAGAGTCTTACCATCTGCATCAATCACGAACCAATCGCGAACGACTGATTCTGCTTTAGCACTATATGTCTTCATGTTATACCTGCCTACTAGGTGGTGCTTCCCACAAAAAGAGCGCGAATACTACATAACGCGCACGTCCAATTCAAGCCTTTTCTAAAGTTTTTTACCGGCGCCGCCGGCAAGTCCAACAATCGACGACATTCACCCGAGAACCCGCCCTTACGGGTGATGTTCGCGTGCGAGATATTCATGACTCTGCATTTCGAGCAGTCTACTCTCCGTGCGGGCAAACTCAAACGACAGTCTACCCCCACTGTATAGTTGATCGAGCGGCGCGGCGGCCGACACCACCAGCTTGACCCCCCGATCGTAGAACTCATCGACCAGATTAATAAAACGGCGAGACTGGTCATCTTTGTCGCCACCTAATAGGGGAATATCGCTTACCAACACCGCGTGAAATTCACGAGCTAGCTCGATGTAATCGTTTTGCGAGCGCGGCCCGTCACACACCGCCGCAAAATCAAACCAGACGACATCATCAGCTTGCTTGCGAACATTAATGCGGCGCTGCTCCACCTCAATGGTGGTGTTCTCGCGCACCTGAGCTCCCGGCGGCAACAAACGCTCGAACGCGGCGCCCAGGGCCACCTCTGCCTCCGGCCCTAGCGGCGAGTAATACAGCTCGGCCTGGCTCAAGGCCCGCAACCGGTAGTCGACGCCGCCATCCACATTGACCACCTCTGTGTATTTTTGCAGCAATGCAATAGCCGGTAAAAAACGCTCGCGCTGCAAGCCATCGCGATAGAGTCCCGCCGGCTCAATATTTGAGGTAGTCACTAGCGTTACCCCACGGGCAAACAGTTCGCGCAACAGGCCCGCCAAAATCATCGCATCGGTGATGTCACTGACAAAAAACTCATCAAAACAGATGACCCGCGCCTCAGCGGCAATCCCCTCAGCCACTTGCTCAAGCGGATTTTTTTGTCCGGCCAAACGCTTTAAATCAGTGTGCACACGACGCATAAAACGATGGAAGTGGACCCGCATTTTTTGCTCGAAGGGCAGGCTTTCGTAAAAGTTATCCATCAGGTAGGTTTTACCGCGCCCGACCCCACCCCAAAAATACAAACCACAGACCGGCTCCCGCTGTGTTTTCCCCGTTAAACGCTGCCACAAACTGGGGGGCTTGGCCGACTGCTGCAAGCGCTCGTACAGAGACTGCAACTTGGCCACAGCTTGTGCCTGCGTGGCGTCCGCCACAAAGCCCGGGCGCTGCAAATCTTTGTCGTAGCGCTGTTTCGGACTCAGCGCCCCACTGGCAACTACGTCACTCATCCTCCAACCCCGCAACAATTTCTGTCAGCGTCTGCTTTAGCGGCCCCAGCTCACCATGAAAAAAGTGTCCGGCGGCGGCAAACTCGCGATAGCTCACATCACCCTCAAGTGCAGCCACCCAACGTGCCACCTCAGCGGCCACCACCCGCTCATCCATAGCGCCCTGAAGTACAGCCAGCGGCGCCTTAACACCTTTAATATCGGCCAACTGGTAACGCGGTACTGGCGGCGCCACTAACGCCACATGCCGGACCGGCGTCACTGTGGCGCAAGCCTTCGCCACCGCCGCCGCGCCAAACGAAAAACCCGCCAGGTACAAAGGCGCACCCGGACGATGACGCTGTACCTCCGCTATAACCGCTAGCAAGTCATCCACCTCACCCACACCTTCGGCGTACTCACCCTCACTCGCCCCCACACCGCGAAAATTAAACCGCACAACGGCCGCCCCAAGGTCACGATAAGTACGCATCAGGGTAGTCACCACTTTATTATCCATAGTGCCGCCATGCAGCGGGTGCGGATGACAGACAATGGCCACAGCATTTGCGGGCATTACCGCCTTAGCGGCGCTCGCCAAGCTGACGGAAACCTCCAGGGCACCCACCGGGCCGGCTAGCAACAGCACTCGATCAGACTCAAATAAATCGCTGGTCATAAACTCAATTCACCCTACAGACAATTTTTTCGCTGTGGTGCCACTGTGCACCTCACGTTGAAGCGTAAAAGGCCGTATAATACCGACTGTAAGGTGGGTTTTGCACGCCAAGGCCCACGACTCTTTTATTCGGCAAGTTCAGGAGAGCTGTTGTGTTTTCACTCACCACCGTCGTTATTAGCGCCCTTATCGCCCTATTTGTAGGCTGCTTTAGCGGTTATATTTTTTCTCGTGGTCGCTCAGGCGGCTCGCGCAATGCCGATATGGAAAAACGCCTAATTGATGCCGAAGAGGCACTCAACAACTATCAGCGCGATGTGACCGACCACTTTGCCCGCACCACTGAGCTGGTAAAAAGCTTAAACGAAAGCTACCGAGACATGCACGAGCACCTAGCCAGCAGCGCGTTAACATTAAGCACACCGGAAATCAGCCGACAACTGCTGGCCGATGCCGACCACCAATTGCCGGGCAACAAGTCACACACCCTGCACGAGCAACAAATTCAGGCGCCGCGCGACTGGGCCCCTAAGCGCCAAGGCCGCAAACCGACTCTGAGCGAAGAGTACGGCTTGGATGAGCAAGGCAACAGCACCTCCGACGACAGCAAAACTCCCGAGCCCTACCCCGCGCCAGAGCGCTAACAGGCGCCCGTGCGCCACCAAGAGGAGATTGCATGTCCCCGAGCCGCCTGCTGAGCTTTTTTGCCTGGCCCGTCATGATCGGCTTGGTTGCCGCTTTAATTTTGCTACTCACCGTGCCCGAGCTACGCCCGCAAAGCTGGCAGCTACCGGCCAGAGCTGCCCCCCAAAGCGATAATGCCTTTGCCAACCTGTCTTACGCCCACGCGGTCGACCAAGCGGCGTCATCGGTTGTAAACATTTACTCGCGAAAAGTCATCGAAACTCGTCGCCACCCACTCGCCGACCACCCCCTGTACGAAAAACTGTTTCGCAATTCTGGCCAGCAAGAGCGAGTTAAGTCGGCGCTGGGTTCTGGCGTTATTGTCAGCCCCGAGGGCTATTTGCTGACCAACAACCACGTCATCGAAGGCGCGGACGAGATTTTAGTACTGCTGCACGATGGCCGCCGCGCGGGCGCTACATTTATTGGCAACGATCCCGGCAGTGATCTGGCAGTACTAAAAATCGAGCTAGACAACCTTACCCCCATTAATATCGGCAACCCCAATCAGGCGCGCGTGGGCGATGTCGTGCTCGCGATTGGCAACCCTTTCGGGGTCGGTCAAACCGTCACTCAGGGTATCATTAGCGCGCTTAGCCGCTACGGCTTAGGCATCAGCAGCTACGAGAACTACATCCAAACCGATGCCGCGATCAATCCCGGCAACTCGGGCGGCGCGCTGATCGACACCCACGGTAATTTACTCGGCATTAACGCCGCGATTATCTTCGATACCGTCGGCATTGGCTTTGCCGTACCCGCGGACGATGCCATGAAATCACTAAAGGATATTATTAAGTACGGACGTGTCGTGCGCGGCTGGCTCGGTCTCGACGCCGAGCGTTTAACGCCCGCCGCCATCACCGCACTGGGATTAAAAAACGTCAGCGGCCTGCGGGTCACGAATGTCTTTTTAAACAACCCCGCACACATCGCCGGCATTCGCCCCAACGATGTGATTACCCACATCAACAATCAACCCATTGGCAATGAGCGCCAAGGGCTAAAAGAGGTGGCCGATTTGGCGCCGGGCACCGTCGTCAGCGTACGGGTATTGCGCCCTCACACCAACGGCTCGCTGCCGGAAGAGCTGGAGATAGATGTCACAGTGGGCGAGCGACCAGATAACCTCGAAGTCAACCGCACCTAGCGCACCACAAGTCGGCCCACTAACCTACCGAGCCAACATTAAAACGTTAGCGCTTGCGGTATTCAGCCGACAACGCGTGGGCCTCTAATGCTTCACTGCGCGCCAAAGTCGAGGCCGTCTCGGCTAACACCGACGCCCCCTCGGGCGAACAGAAAATAATAGAACTGCGTTTTTGAAAGTCGTAAACACCCAGGGGTGACGAAAACCGTGCCGTGCCAGAGGTAGGCAACACGTGATTCGGGCCCGCGCAGTAATCACCTAACGCCTCGGGGGTGTGACGCCCCATAAAAATAGCGCCCGCATGGCGAATACTGGGTAACAAAGCCTCCGGATCGGCGACCGACAACTCCAAGTGCTCGGGCGCAATGCGGTTGGACAAGGCGACCGCCTCATTCATGTCGGCCACTTTGATTAACGCACCGCGATTTGCCAAAGAGGGGCGAATAATGTCCGCGCGACTCATGGTGGGCAGCAAGCGGGCCATGACGGCCGCAACACGATCAAGGTAGTCTCCGTCGGGGCAAACTAAAATCGACTGCGCTTGCTCATCGTGCTCAGCTTGACTAAACAAGTCCATAGCGATCCAGTCGGGATCGGTCTGGCCATCGCATAGCACTAAAATTTCGGAGGGCCCGGCAATCATATCGATAGCCACCTGGCCAAACACCGCACGCTTGGCGGTAGCGACAAAAATATTGCCGGGGCCGACGATCTTATCAACCCGGGCAATCGTCTCGGTGCCGTAGGCCAACGCGGCAACGGCCTGCGCACCACCCATAGTCACGACACGGTCAACACCGGCGATCGCGGCAGCGGCCAGCACCATATCATTGAGCACACCATCGGGCGCAGGCACCACCATGGTCAGCTCATCGACACCTGCCACTTTGGCCGGTATCGCATTCATTAATACCGATGACGGGTACGACGCCTTGCCGCCCGGCACATAAAGCCCAACACGCTGCATGGCCGTAATCTGCTGACCCAATACAGTGCCGTCGGCCTCAGTGTAACGCCAGGATTCTTGTTGCTGGTGCTCGTGATACGTCCGTACCCGCGTAGCTGCCGCTTCCAACGCGCCGCGCTGCTCGGAAGAAATCGCCGCCAGTGCCGCAGCGATTCGCTCGGCCGGCACCACCAGCTCGCTCATGCTCGTCACAGTGCGCCGATCAAACCGGTTAGTGTACTCAACGACAGCCGCATCACCGCGAGCTTTTACCGCCGCGATAATCTCCGCAACAATATCGGCAACCTTGGTATCTGACACTGAGTCCCATGCCAGCAGCGCATCGAGCTGCGAGGAAAACTCAGCATCACTAGCATCAAGGCGAGCGATCAAAGGATTGCTTGTCATAGTGATCTCTTACTTGTTACCGGAAGCCACGGCCTGTGCAATGCCATCGATAATGGCCTGAATACGCACATGCTTCATCTTCATGGAGGCTTTATTCACAATCAGGCGCGAACTGATATCGGCAATAAATTCGCGCGCTTCTAAGCCGTTGGCCTTAAGAGTATTGCCCGTGTCGACAATGTCCACAATCTCATCGGCTAAGCTCATAATAGGCGCCAATTCCATCGCCCCGTAAAGCTTAATAATGTCGCTTTGCCGACCCTGGGCGGCGTAATATTGCTTAGCAATATTAACGTATTTAGTGGCCACCCGAATCCGGCCAGATTTAGCGGGCGCGCCCTTAATGGCCGCGGTCATCAACTGGCAGCGGGCAATACGTAAATCCAGCGGCTCGTACAGCCCCTCGGCGCCGTTCTCCATCAGTGTGTCTTTGCCCGAGATGCCCATATCCGCCGCACCAAACTGCACGTAGGTGGGCACATCGGCGCCGCGCAACACCAGCAATTGCACGTCACTTTGGTTGGTGGCAAACACCAGCTTGCGGCTTTTGTCGATGTCTTCTTCCGGGTGAATCTCGGCCGCCGCTAACAATGGCAACGTCTCTTCCAGAATCCGCCCCTTGGTGAGGGCAATGGTAATCATGTCAGTCATAACTCAACCTAGTTGGGAACCCGGCGGATATTAGCGCCCAGCATTTGCAACTTTTCTTCAATACATTCGTAGCCGCGATCAATGTGGTAGATTCGATCCACCAGTGTCGCCCCATCCGCGACAAGGCCTGCAATAACCAAACTTGCCGATGCACGAAGGTCGGTCGCCATAACCGGCGCGCCCTTAAGCCGTTCGACCCCCCGGATCATCGCCGTATTACCCTGCAAAGAAATATCAGCGCCCATGCGGTTAAGCTCGTGCACCTGAATCAGGCGGTTCTCAAAGATCGTCTCCGTAACGGAGCTTGAGCCTTCAGCAACTGCGTTCATCGCGGTAAACTGCGCCTGCATATCCGTGGGAAACGCCGGATACGGTGCAGTTTTTAAGCTGACCGCGCGCGGGCGATTGCCTTTCATATCCAGGCTAATCCAGTCGCTGCCGGTGGCGATGTGGGCACCAGCCTCTTCCAATTTAAGCAACACACCTTCGAGAATGTCTTCCCGCGTATCTTTAACGCGAATACTGCCGCGCGTTGCCGCCGCCGCCACTAAATAAGTGCCCGTCTCAATACGGTCGGGCATTACGTTGTAGTGACACCCTTGCAGGCGCTCAACGCCATTGATCACCAGTGTCGCCGTGCCAATGCCTTCGATCTGCGCTCCCATTGCCACCAAGCAGTGAGCCAAATCCACCACCTCGGGTTCGCGCGCGGCGTTTTCCAGTACCGTGCGCCCCTCGGCCAGTACCGCGGCCATCAGCAGGTTCTCGGTTCCGCCGACGGTGACCGTATCCATTAAAATATGAGCGCCCTTTAGGCGCCCATCCATGCGGGCACGAATATAACCTTCGTCGACCTCAATGGTGGCGCCCATGGCCTCAAGCCCACGCAGGTGGATATCCACCGGGCGCGAACCGATGGCGCACCCGCCCGGAAACGACACATTGGCGACTCCGTGGCGAGCCAGCATCGGCCCCAGCACCAAAATAGAGGCGCGCATGGTTTTTACCAGCTCGTAAGGAGCGGTAAAGTCATTAATCGCGTTGGCGTCGATCTCGACCGACATACGCTCGTCCACCGTCACCCCCACGCCCATGCAACGCAGCAGCGCCAGCATGGTGGTGATGTCGTTTAAGTGTGGCAAATTCGATATTTGTATCGGCGTATCGGCCAGCAAGGTGGCGGCAAGAATAGGCAGCGCCGAGTTTTTTGACCCGGAAATACGGATCTCGCCGGCCAGCGGGCCTGCGCTCTGAATCATCAGTTTATCCATGCGGGCTACCTGTTAGCTGGACTGGCGGGCGAACTCTTCAGGAGTCAGCGTTTTCATATGAACAGCGTGAATCACGCCGCTGGCTATCTGATCAGTCAGCAGGGCATACACCATCTGCTGCTTTTTCACAGGACTAACACCGGCAAAGGCAGGGCTCACCACCACTAAGTGGACATGACTACCTTCGATCGTCACTTGCGCCTGACTGTCCGCAATGTGGTTTTCGATGAGCGCTTGAATCTCTTGGGCTTGCATAGCTCTCCCATAGGGCTAGGACGACCACAGCAAGAATCTGGGTCGACTAATTAGAAACAGGCGGGAATATTACCGGATTGTAGCGCCCCGCGCACCCTTAAGGGCACACGGGATTGTCAGAGCAGCGTTAAACTAGCCTTCAGAAGCGTCCCAATGGCCAATAATTTTATCGATATCGCCGCCATATTTATTCGCCAACTGCTGGAACTGGCTGCTAAACGAGCGCCCCAGGTTAACGCCGTTAAGCACCACGTTAATCAGCTTCCACTCACCGTCACGGTTTTTACCCATGGAATAAGACAGTTTGTGAGTCGAGCCTTCATGGCTGACTTGCTGCTCTACCGTCACCCGGCGTGAATCACCGACCGGCTTAGACGGCTCTACCAGCTTAATACTGCTATCGGCGTAGGTCGCAATACCTTTGGCATACGTACTGACCAAATCGGCCTGAAACTTGTCGGCAAAAGCACGTTTCTGCTTGTCCGTCGCCTTGTCGTAGTAATCGCCCATCACCACTCGGGCAATATAATCAAACGCAACCACGGGCTCTAGCGCCGCCATCACTTCGTCATCAAAGCTTGCCTGATCGCCACTTTTATTGTGAACTTGTGCTGCACTGATCAGCTTATCGGTAACCCCTTGTACTAATTGATACGGGTCGGCGCCATCGGCCCGGGCCATTGACGCGACAAGCATAAAAAACACAACCGCCGTTTGTAGCGGTTTCAGCAACGAAAATCGAATCATCTTCACTTTCCTTAACGAGTAAATTACAACAAACTCTTCCCTAGCGAGCGACACAGGCAAGTAAGGTTAAATATAGTACGTACAACTAAACTGGCTGGATTGCCTAGCACCAAAATATACGCCAATCAGGCGGCGAGCGGAGCGCTCGCAATTGCTGTGCGAAGCGGAACACTATACCATTTAGCCGCGCACCAGCCTACAGACAGCATCACAGTAAAATGGTGCCGTCCTTTAGCAAAAATCATCCAGTATTACACCGAGATCACTTTATGACCCAGCTTTGGTTTCCCGCACTTTTGGTGCTCATCGGCTTCGTTGGCCTAATATGGAGCGCGGATAAGTTCGTTGCCGGCAGCGCCGCTATGGCGCGCACCTTTGGCATATCCAAGCTGATCATCGGCCTCACTATCGTCGCGTTTGGCACGTCGGCACCCGAGGTCGTCGTCTCGCTTAATGCAGCACTGCGCGGTGCAGGAGACCTGGCGGTGGGCAATGCACTCGGCTCAAACCTGGCCAACATTGGCCTCGTACTGGGCGCTACCGCACTAATTGCGGTGCTGCCAGTACAAAACCACCTGCTAAAAATAGAGCTGCCGGTTCTGCTGTTTGTCACCGCTCTAGCTGGATGGTTCCTGAGCGACGCCCACCTCTCTCGCCAAGAGGGCTGGGCGATGCTGGCGTTGTTGCCCTGCGCCATGGGGTTGATCATCTGGAGCAAACGTCACCACCCGGAAGAGGTTGAAGACGATATTCCAGTCATGAGCCGGTTCGCGTCAATCGCTTGGTTTATTGTCGGGCTGGTCATCTTGATCATCAGCTCCGATTTACTGGTGCGCGGCGCCAGTGAACTGGCCCTAGCCTTTGGCGTCAGCCCACTGGTTATCGGTCTTACGGTGGTCGCGGTAGGTACTAGCCTACCGGAGCTGGCGGCATCGGTTGCCAGCGCCCTTAAAGGCCATTATGACATCGCTATCGGCAATGTAATCGGCTCTAATCTGTTTAACATTTTAGCGGTAATGGCCATACCGGGCATCATTGCCCCACTCGACATGGAGTCCGCCGTTTTTAATCGCGACTTCTTGGCCATGGGCGCCTTAACACTGATACTTGCCATCGCTTTGTATATCAGCTTTTTAACCCGCCGCAACAGCGGTGGGGCAGCGCTGGGCAAACCACTCGGCCTGCTGCTGCTAGCGCTGTATGCCGGTTATTACGTCCTGCTGTTGGCTTAATGCATTATACTAGCGCCCATCAAAAGCATTAGGAATCACGCAATATCATGACGGAATTCGATTTTGGCCAGTCAGCGCTGCGCACCATTGAGCTTGAGACTCAAGCGGTCGCCGAGCTGCGCGGTCATATTGATGAGCAATTTAGCCGCGCCTGCCGCCAGATTTTAAAGTGCACCGGTCGTGTCATCGTCTCGGGCATGGGCAAGTCTGGTCATATGGGCAAAAAGATAGCGGCGACATTGGTTAGCACCGGCACCCCCGCGTTTTTTATGCACCCAGGTGAAGCCAGTCACGGCGATCTGGGCATGCTAACGCGCGATGACCTGCTTATTGCCATTTCCTACTCCGGCAACTCCCCCGAACTACTGACGCTTTTACCGCTGATTAAACGGCTAGGCGTGCCAATGATCAGCATGACCGGTGCGCCCGAGTCGGTATTGGCGCAGGCGGCCGACGCTCACCTCAGTATCGCCGTCGAGCGCGAAGCCTGCCCGCTGGCACTGGCGCCAACATCCAGCGCCACCGTCACCACAGTGCTAGGAGACGCCCTCGCCATCGCCCTGCTTGAGGCCCGCGGCTTTACCGCCGAAGACTTTGCTTTCTCGCACCCCGGTGGCTCACTGGGGCGCAAACTGTTGCTACGAGTCAGCGACGTCATGCACAGTAAAGATGAACTGCCGGTCGTTGCAAAGCACGACACCCTAGCCCGAGCGCTACTGGAGATGACCACGAAAGGCTTTGGCATGACCACGGTAGCTGAAGACAGTGGCGAGCTTGCCGGCATCTTTACCGATGGTGATTTGCGCCGCAGTATTGATCGCGGCGTGGACATACACTCGGCACAAATGCACGAGATTATGAATCACAGCCCGACCACCGTCACACCCGACACGCTCGCCGCCGAGGCGCTTAACCTTATGGAAACCCGAAAAATTACCGCCTTGGTGATCACGGGCGACAAGCGAATCCCTACCGGCGTTGTCCATATGCACGATCTTTTGCGCGCCGGCGTTATTTAATCGCACCGCGACCTTACACACTCTCCAATACAGCCATTAACTTATGACCGAAGAAACCCTAACCCGCGCACGCCGCATTAAATTACTATTACTGGATGTCGACGGCGTGCTCACCGACTGTAAACTGTATTTTGATAACGCCGGCAATGAACTAAAAGCCTTTAATACACTCGATGGACAAGGCCTCAAATTATTGCAAAAATCCGGCGTCAAGGTGGGTATCATCACCGGCCGCACCAGTGCACTGGTGGCCCGTCGCGCTCGGGACTTAGGCATTACATTATTAATTCAGGGCCGCGAAGACAAATGGCAGGCACTGGGTGAAATGATCGAAGGCATGGATATCGAACTTGATGAAATTGCCCACATGGGAGACGACTGGCCCGACTTAACCATCATGACCCGGGTGGGTCTGGCGCTGTCGGTTCCCAACGGCCACAGCGCGGTCACCGAGCGCGCCCACTGGATTAGCCATAACCGCGGGGGCGACGGTGCCGTGCGCGACGCCTGTGATTTAATTATGCAGGCGCAAGGCAGCTACACCGCCATGCTGGCGCCATTTATCGCAACTGAGGACTAAGCCTGTGCGGCCCCGGCAACCCAAATCTTGGATACTGCTTATGTCGATATGCAGCGCGCTGATTTATGGCGCACTGCAATACTCGCCCCGTGACATGCTGTTAAGTGACGAGAGCGCCAAGGCGCAAAAGCAATTCCCGCAATCGTATATGACGGGCATTGTCGATCGCACCTATAGCAACAACGGCAGCCTCAAACACAAAATGGTTGCCCGCTCTGTTACCTCGTTTAGCAATGGCACCATTAACCGCAGCGAAGTGGATCACCCCCACGTCACGCTTTATCGCCAATCGAGTACTGAGCCATGGCAACTTTCAGCCAAGCAAGGCACCAGTGTCAGCAACGCCATCACCCTGCGCGACAATGTGCAGGTATGGAACGAAAAAGGCCAATACGGCTGGGTGACCTTAACCACCGATGATCTAACCATCGACACTGACCAGCAATACGCGCATACCGACAAACCTGTTACCATGCGTAGCGAGCGCGGCACCACTCGCGCTGTTGGCCTCAATGCCGAGCTCGACAACGGACGTATTGAACTGCTATCCGAGGTAAAAGCCACTTATGCCCCTTAATGATATTAAGCGCTATTTAAAGACGGGCTTATTTCCGCGAGTCCCGGCGCTGGCTTTAGCCGCCGCAATGGCAATGATTGCCACAACAGCTCACGCCTTACCCGACGACCGCGAGCAAGACTTTCAGCTACAGGCCGACAAACAACTGTTTGATCAAAAAAATGGGCTAGTCACCTACACCGGCTCAGCGCGCCTCCAACAAGGCTCGTTGATCATCGATGCCGAGCGTATCGTGGTTCACTTTAAAAGTGACAATTCAGTCGCCAAAATCGAGGCATCTGGCTCCCCGGCACACTTTGAACAGCAACCCCAAGCCGACAAAGGCAAAGTGTTTGCCGAGGCTCACGAGATCAGCTACGACCACGACAAGCGCACGGTAACGCTCAGCAACAGCGCTAAAATCGAACAAGACGGCGCGATTATGCAAGGCCACAGCATTCACTATGACTTGGCCCGCGAACTCATCAACGCCCAGAGCGATGACAACTCGAACGAGCGTATCAAAATGGTGATTCCTGCCGGAGCGACCGAAAAATAATATGGCCACTCTTACTGCACACAACCTCGCTAAAAGCTACAAACGCCGCCAAGTCGTCGCTGACGTGTCGATGTCTGTTAGCAGCGGTGAAATTGTCGGCTTACTCGGGCCTAACGGCGCGGGTAAAACCACCTGCTTTTACATGATCGCGGGGCTGGTCAAAGCCGACAACGGCCGCGTCACCCTAGACGAGCTAGACCTGACACACCTACCGATCCACGGCCGGGCCCGGGCGGGCATTGGTTACCTGCCGCAAGAGGCCTCGGTGTTTCGCAAGCTGTCGGTGGCGGACAACATCCTCGCCATCTTAGAGACTCGACGCGATCTCAAAAAACCACAGCGCCTAGAGCAGCTCGAGCAGCTACTGCAGGAGTTTCACATCACCCACATTCGCGACAACCTCGGCATGTCGCTCTCGGGTGGCGAGCGCCGCCGGGTCGAAATCGCCCGCGCCCTGGCAACGGACCCGGCCTTTATTCTACTAGATGAGCCCTTCGCCGGGGTTGACCCTATCTCGGTCAGCGACATTCAGCACATTGTGCGTCACCTTAAGGATCGCGGCATTGGTATTTTGATTACCGATCACAATGTCCGAGAAACACTTGGCATCTGCGAAAAAGCCTATATCGTCAGCGAGGGCCATATCATCGCTGAGGGCAGCTCGGAGCAGGTTCTGGCCAATCAGAAAGTGCGCAAAGTCTACCTCGGTGACAACTTTATGCTGTAAAGCCGAGCAGCCGCACCACCACTTGACAATCTCTATTTTTTGACTTTCAGGCACAAAGATTGCTTAGTACTATTGCTTGGCTTGGTGTTGATGACTAAACTCCACAGTTACAACAACACAATCTGAGTGCCATTGCTAACATTATGAAGCAGTCCCTACAGCTAAAGTTGGGTCAACAGCTCACCATGACGCCGCAGCTGCAACAGGCCATCCGCCTCCTGCAGCTATCGACGCTGGATCTGCAACAAGAGATCCAAGAGGCGCTGGACTCCAACCCCATGCTCGAAGTTGAGGAGAACCTCGACGACAACAGTGGTAGCGACCAAAAGGATAGTGACACCGACGGCAAAGATGAACGCCGCGATAACAGCCAGGACGAGCTGAACCCCGCAGACCCAGCGAGCACCCAAACCACCGCCGAGGCGGACGAACCCACCGCTGACAGCGAGTGGAGCGAGTCGATCCCGCAAGACCTACCCGTTGATACCAGCTGGGATGATGTCTACGAGAGTTCGTCGTCAACATTACCCGCCAGTAACTACGAGGGCGACGATAACGACTTCGAAAGCCGTCGCGGCAATACCGAATCGCTCTACGACCACCTAATGTGGCAGCTCAACCTCACGCCCATGTCCGAGCGCGATGAGATCATTGCTCTGGCGATCATTGACTCAGTCGAGCCCTCGGGTCTTCTCAGTAGCAGTATCGAGGATATTTTTGAGGGTTTAACCGCCAATTGGGACGACCTAGAACTCGACGAGGTGCAGGCGGTACAACACCGCCTACAACAGTTTGACCCTTGCGGCACTTGCAGCATCGACTTAGTCGACTGCTTACTGGTGCAGCTGGCCCAATACGACAAAAGCACCCCTTTTTTAGAGGCGGCGCAACTGATTGTGCGCCAGTACTTGCCGTTGCTCGGTAGCCGCGACTACCGCCAACTGATGCGCAAGACCCGCCTCAAAGAGCCTGAGTTAGCTCAAGCCGTGGCGTTGATTAAAACCCTTAATCCACACCCCGGCGACGGCATCAGCACCAGCGAAACCGAGTATGTCGTACCCGACGTGTTTGTGGATAAGAAGGAAGGACGCTGGACAGTTGAGCTCAACCCAGACATAGCGCCAAAGCTGCGGATCAACTCCGGCTACGCCTCTATGGTCAAGCGCGCCGACTCCAGCCGCGACAACACCTTCTTAAAAGACAACCTGCAAGAGGCCCGCTGGTTTTTAAAGAGCCTGCAAAGTCGCAACGAAACTCTGCTAAAGGTGGCCACCTGTATCGTCGAAAAGCAACGTGGTTTTTTAGAGTACGGCGCCGAGGCCATGAAGCCACTGGTGCTGCACGATATTGCCGAGCTAGTGGAGATGCATGAGTCGACTATCTCGCGGGTCACCACCCAAAAGTATATGCACACGCCACAAGGCATATTCGAGTTAAAATACTTTTTCTCTAGCCATGTGAGCACCGATTCTGGCGGCGAGTGCTCGTCGACCGCAATCCGAGCTATTATTAAAAAGCTGGTCGCGGCAGAGAACCCGAAAAAACCTCTGAGCGATAGCAAAATCACCGAGATGCTTTCCGATCAAGGGATTCGCGTTGCCCGGCGTACAATCGCCAAGTATCGCGAGTCGTTGAATATTCCGCCTTCTAATGAGCGCAAAGGGCTGGGTTAAGACACCGGCCCATGTGACAGAACTTCTAATCCTTGCTATGTTGAAGTTCTGCCAATCGCTCGAGGCAATGCGCTTATACCAAGGGTGCAGCACAACAACTTAGGCAGCAGACAGACACGAGGAGCAGTGTATGCAAGTAACTATCAGCGGCCATCACGTCGATGTCACCGAAGCGATTCATAATCACATCGAATCCAAACTGGAACGACTGACTCACCACAGCGATTTGATCACCACAATCAATGTTACCGTGTCGGTAGAAAAACAAACGCAAAAAGCCGAGGCGAAGATTCACGTTAACGGCAAAGACATTTTTGCTGACGCCGAGTCAGACGATCTCTACACCTCGATTGATGCCATGACCGACAAGCTCGACCGGCAATTAATCAAACACAAAGAAAAACTTCGCAGCCACCGCTAATTAGTTACTAACAAGTTACGCAAAATACTATGCAAATTGCACAGATCTTATCGCCTGAACGTACCCTGAGCCGAATCGAAGGTGTCAGTAAAAAACGTGCCTTAGAAATTCTCGCCAACACCATTGCCGAGAGTATCCCCGGCATGGATGCCGACGAAATCTTTCGCCGCCTGGTCGCGCGTGAGAAACTCGGCTCGACCGGCATTGGCCACGGCATTGCCATTCCTCACAGCCGCCTGCCGGGCTGCGAAGCGACCATCGCCGCACTGATTACGCTCAAAGCGCCGATAGATTTTGATGCGATTGACGGCGAACCCGTCGACGTTCTGTTTGCCATGTTGGTACCCGATCAAGCCAATGACGAACATCTACACACGCTGGCAGCATTGGCCGGGGCGCTCAACGAAAGCGCCTATCGGCAAACTCTGCGCGATGCTGACAGCGGCCAGGCTCTATACGCGGCCGCCATCGCTCACGACAACGGATAGGTAGGCGTGTATGCACCTTGTCATTGTCAGCGGATTATCCGGCTCAGGTAAAAGTACCGCGCTCAATGCGCTGGAAGACTCCGCCTATAACTGCATCGACAACTTACCGATCAGCCTACTGCCAGCCTTAGTCGATCAAATTCAGCTGCATAAAGATGCCGACAACCAAAACTTTGCCATCGGGATTGATATTCGCGATGCCTGGCAAGACCTGGCAATGTTTCCAGTCGCCATCAAGCCGCTGCGCGATGCTCGCCTGCCCTTTACCGTTATCTTCCTAGATGCTGATGCCGATAAAATCGTCCAGCGCTTTAGCGAGACCCGGCGCAAACACCCCCTAAGCAACAAGCACACAAATTTAACAGAAGCGATTGAAACTGAGCAGCAGCTACTATTGCCTATGCGCGATAGCGCCGACTTAGTGGTTGATACCAGCGCATTAAACGTGCATCAATTACGGGAGCTAATTAAAGAGCGAGTGGCGGAGCCCGATGCAGAGGGTATGGCGGTACTGTTTGAATCTTTTGGTTTTAAACACGGGCCACCCAACAACGCCGATTTAGTCTTTGACGCACGCTGCCTTCCCAACCCCCACTGGGACCCTAACTTGCGCAGCCAAACCGGTATCGATCAGGATGTCGCACAATTTCTTGACGAACAGCCGCTGGTGCAAGACATGCTGGCGGACGTAAAAGAGTTTTTAGAACGCTGGTGGCCGCATTATCGAGCCAACAACCGCAGCTACATTACTATTGCTATAGGCTGTACCGGCGGCCAACACCGCTCGGTTTACCTGTGTGAGAAGTTGCAGGCTCACTTTGCCAGTCAGCTGGACAATGTCCAGGTCAGACATCGCGAGCTTGGCCACTCAACCAAAGAGAGCCATTAAATGCCAGAAAAGTTTGTTACCATCGTTAACCATAAAGGCCTGCATGCCCGCTCTGCCGCCAAACTGGTTGCGCTAGCCAAAGAGTATCCCTGCCAAATACAGCTGCAGGCCGCGGATAAATCGGCCGACTGCGCCAGCATGATGGCATTAATGATGCTGGCCGCCGGTATTGGTACCGAGGTATGCGTACGTGCCGAGGGCCCCCAAGATCATGCGGCGGTCGAGGCCATCTGTGCGCTGATTGAAGCGGGATTCGACGAGCAAGACGAATAACCCGTACCACTGCAGCGCTCAGCATGAGCTGCTATAATCGCGCCCCACCCAACACGAGCCAACCGCGACGCCATGACGACAGATTTTGAAGCAGACACTGAAGAATTCGAAGGTCCGAGTAAGTCTCAGCGCAAACGCGACATGCACGTGCTGCAAGAAATCGGACGAGAGCTTACCGAACTCAAAGAGTCGCAACTGGCCAATATCGAACTGCCAGATGAGTTGCGCGAGGCCATTCTGGAGATGGAACGCATTCGCCAGCGTGAAGCCAGACGCCGGCAATTACAGCGTATTGGGCGATTGATGCAGTTGGTCGATGGTGAAGAAGTCGCCGCACAACTTGCCGCGATAAAATCTCAGGGCACTCTTAGCATTCAACGCCAGCACTTAATTGAGCGCTGGCGCGATGAGCTACTCAGTGATGAGGCAGACGCACTGAATCGCTTTATTGCCGAATACCCCAACATCGAGATTCAACACTTACGCCAGCTTATTCGTCAGGCTCGTAAAGCACCAACGCAAACCAAGGCGACGACTCACGCACGCAAGCTGTTTCGTTATATTCGGGACACTTTAGCGCAACACGAATAAAACTGTCGTTTAGCCACCATCACACTATTGCTCTTCGGCTTCGGCCGCACGATCAAACGCCGTCACCGGGTCATCCCAATCGCCAGTAATACTGTAGGTTAAACTGGTCACTTTATTCATCTGCTCTTCGAATAATTTGCTGATCACAAAAACCCCCGCGGCGGCCGGTAACCCCGCCGCCAATGCGGCAATGACCGTCAAATTACCACCCATCGGCAAAGTCGCCACCAAGCGTGTATCAAGCGTTTGATCCACTAAATCCACTGTACCGGTCAGCTGCATACGGCTTGAGGGTGTGCGCAGTAACACCGGCTCAGCAACCACCATTTGGCCCGCATCAAAGTGCACCGCACCGGTGATTTCATCAAAGGTTAAGCCGCTTTTGTATAGATCCGAGAAATCCAATCGCAAACGGCGCGCTAGCGAATCAAAGTTAAATAACCCCATCAGGCGTAACAACCCTTCACCGGCAATGGCCGAGTCTCGAATAAAACGCCCTGACCCAATAACCGTCGCGACATCACCCTCAAGTTTGGCAAGCTCAAACGCGGACGGGTCGCCAGGCCAACTCAACGCCAGTTGATAGACCGCCGACTCACTTTCCAGACTTTGTGGGGCCTCCCACTGACGCATGACGTCCGCCATATCAGTGGCACTTAACTGCGCCTTTAATTGCGTTCTCTCGGGCTCTAGCTGCCAACGCAGCGCGCCACCACCCTCGCCATGGCCGGCGATGGATAAGCCTCTGACGCTGCCGTAGACATCACTCAACACCAAAGCATCCGGATCAGGCTGAACATTAAACTGCCAACGGCCGTAATGGTCGTCGCCTAGCTGCAACTGCTCGATGTTCACCTCGGCCGGGCGCAACCGAGCCAACAACTGCCCAGTTAATAACGATTGATGCTCAGCCGTATCACCGGATGAAAGTGCGGATTCACTATCGTTCGCGGCAAGCGCCGGAAGCCGCAAATACGAAATATTAAGGCGCGCAGGGACAGCCTGGTCTAGCGGCCAATTCAGCTCGGCGGTTAACACCTCGCTCGACACCATAAAGTCCCACGCTTCGGTTAACTGGCGCACCTGTAACTGCACGTCTTGCACGCTAATGCCAGCCACCGCTTGCTCTTTGATATGGAGATCCACCGAGAGTGGCACACCCAGCGAGGGGAGTTGCGCCGCACCTGAAGCACCCGATTGCGCCGCGCCGAGCAATTGCCTGGAATAATCTCCGTAGCGTTGCAATACCTGCTGCCAAGGATCAAGGTCGATCTGCTCAAGCTGCCCGGTAAAATGCAAGGTAGGGCTCGCGAGCATTTCCGGCTCGCCGCCCAACGCAATAGCACCACCCAGCAATTGCTGAGTGCCGGGCTCGACATGTAAGGTCGCGCGCAATCGATCTAAGTAATGCACGTCGGCCAAAGCCGTTTGCTTTCCTAAAATATAATTAATAACCAGTTGACCCGGCTCACTGGCACTTTTACCCAGTGGCTTGGGCAAATTAACCTTAATGCCGGCAAGGTCGGCGGTAACACCAACGGCCGCCATTAAGTCGTCCTCGCGCCCGCCTTGACCGTCCGCCAGGAATTCGGCTGGCTGCTGGTCACCAGCTGGGTTGGCCTTGCGATGATTCAGCTCAACGTGAACATTCAGCGGCACCTCACCTTCGGCAAATAGTAGCGCGGGCTGTTTGCTCCAATGGGCCAATTGTTTAACACTTGCGCGAGTGTCTACCTCAATCAGCGTTCTGCTTTGTTGCGCTAGTTGCTCGGTGCCCAAGGTAATGGCCGTCTCGTGGCCAAAAAGCTGACCGTGCAACCGTTCAGAGCGCAGGCCATCATCACTGTTATAAAAAATTCGCCCGTTAAAGTTCTCAAGCTCCAACCCGTAATTATCCAACGCAAAGGTTGATGCATCGACATCAATTTGCAGGTTGTGGTAACTACCCGCCGCGCCGGGCGTTAAGGGGATGGTTAAGTCTACAGCGGCATCTAGGTCACCGTGCAGATACCATGTATCCATCGTGTCACCAACGTAATCGCGCAAAACACTCTGGCGCAAAATACGTAGCCCGTCGCTGGCAATGCCATCCAGCTGCCCGGTTACCGCCAACACCTTACCGGCATCAACCGGATTATCTTTTAGCGTTACGCTGGCGTTTTTCACATCGCTATTATAAATTTGGCCGCGAGTAAAAGACGCGTACAAATCATCATTGTCCAGCAATAAGCGCCCGGTTAAATTGCGGGCGGCGGGCCAATCCGGGTGATAATTAAAGTAGCCTTGGGCAATGTCTAGCGCCAACGCCACATTGTGATCAGCGGGATCTCGGCTATTGAGTGCACCGCGATAAATAAACGCGGCATGTGGTGCAACGGCGGGATTATCCGTGCCAATACCGCGCTCCAGGTATCGCTTTACATCATCGGGGACGATCTCAGGTAAATATTTGCGATACTGGCTGGCCGCTATATCTTCGGCACTGACATACACCGTTAAATCTATTGGGCCAGTATTGCGCTGCCAAGGTAACTCTAAATGAAAATAACCCTGCGCGCGCTCTTCACCATCGTGCAACAATAACGGCCCGCTGTTGACGAACACGCGATTTTCATCTGGACGCAGATACCAAGCCACCTCCCCGCGCGCGCGATCAAACCTCATTGGCTCTTGATAAACTCCGGGAAACGCCATGCTAAATCCATCGCGCGAATCGATCTGTACGAAGCCCCCTCGGGCACTCGCTTGGACATAACCAGATACATCGCTAAAAGCCGGCACTCGATTCCAACTGCCAACGCTAACCTTGTCCAGGTTGGCGGCTAACTGCCAATCGGCCCACTTGCCGGGCATAGCGGACAACTCGAGAGAGTCGATCTTTCCTTTGGCATCGAGGCTAGCCACTAATGCCGCCAATGTAGGGTGCGCCGCCAACAGCTCGCCTTGCTGCAATAACTGCGTCACCTTAGCCAAATTCACACTCGATAACTGGGCACTTAAAGGGGCCTCTGCGCCGGCGCGGCGCGCCACCAAATCCAGCTCAAGGTGCGTATCTTCATCCAGCACCCACAGCGATTGCTGCAAGGCCAGGTGCCAACGCTTAACGCTCGCGAACTGTCCGCTCACCTCGGTGCGAAGGTGCGTTAACGATGCTTCGGCATCCCCCAACGGAATACTGACATCCGCTAATGTAAGGTCACCCACCACACTGACACTATCATTGCCAATTTTACGACCAAACCAGAGGCTAGCACTGATATCGCCATCGCCCCCCGCTTGTTGATTTTCAAGGCCAGTCTTTTTTAACAAGACATCGATAAGTTTATTGGCGGGAAAGTCTCGCAGCTGCAGGTAGGCATCGGCGGTAAAACGTTTGTCGCGCGGGTCGCCTCGCCCCTCAAGTAAAAAAAACAAAGTATTCGGGTGCTCGGCAACATCCACACGCACCAATAGCCGATGGAAACTACCGCTGTTTTCGAGCAACAAAGATGGGGAGTTAAGGCGTATTTGCTCGCCACTGTCAAAGTGAAAGTCTAAATGCATTTTGTTAAAGGCAATGCGTCGCGAGGCAAGCAGAATGTCGAGTATTTTATTGTGCAAATCACCGCTGGGGCGCGCACCGTCATTACTAATTCCCTGCAGCTGCCAATGGCCCTGTTCATCCTGACGGACAGCCATGGTGCCACCGGCCAGTTCGACATTACCCCATACGGGTCTCCAGGCGAGAACCGAACCCACGATATCCAGTCGCAGCCGGGCGCTGTCCATCGCCAGTAAACGCTCGCCCGTCAGAGCATCTATCTCAATGCCTTGCACATCGAGCACTGGCTGTAAGCCGCTCCAGTCTGCGCTCACCTGAGTTAATTTGACCTGCGCACCGGACTGCTCTGACAATAAGGTTTCAAGCTCTTGGCGGTAGTCGGCCACTAGATACGAAAAACTACGGCCCGCCTGCACCAGCACAGCCAGAGCGATCACCGCCACTGCCAGTATCAAGCACAGTTTTCGCAACACATAGCCCAGTGCCCGCAACATCGGCTAGCCCTCCGCGCTCCGTGTCGCAAGCTGTCCGCTGCAATACGCGCTAAACCAGCACAATGTCATACTGCTCCTGCGTAAATAAAGGCTCTACCTGAAACTCGATGGTACGACCAATAAAAGCCTCGAGGTCGGCAACATAGGCGGCGTCTTCATCGAGCAAGCGATCGACCACAACCGAGGCGGCCAACACCAAAAACTTTTCATTATCGTAAGCGCGCGCCTCTCGCAAAATCTCCCGAAACACTTCATAGCAAACCGTTTCGGCCGATTTAACTTGCCCCCGGCCGCCACACACAGAGCAGCTCTCGCACAACATTTGCCCCAGCGACTCACGCGTGCGTTTGCGGGTCATCTCCACTAAACCTAACTCTGACACGCCGGTAATTTTGGTTTTAGAGTGATCGCGATCTAAGGCTTTTTCGAGCGTGCGCAACACTTGCCGCTGGTGCTCGGGGTCTTGCATATCGATAAAATCCAACACGATGATGCCGCCAATGTTGCGCACCCTTAATTGTCGGGCAATAGCACCCGCCGCTTCCATATTGGTTTTAAAAATCGTCTCTTCCAGGTTGCGCCGCCCGACAAAAGCACCGGTATTAACATCGACCGTCGTCATGGCCTCGGTCTGCTCGACAATCAGATAACCATTGGATTTAAGGGGCACACGCGAGTCCAACGCCCGCGCAATTTCGTCTTCGACCCCATACAAGTCCAGCAGTGGCCTCTCCCCCTGATAGCACTCAATAATATTGATTAACTGCGGGCAGTACTCATTGGCAAACTCGCGCATTTGCGACCATGTCTGGCGCGAATCAACTCGTATTTTTTCGATAGGAAGACGCGCAAGATCACGCAGCGAGCGCAGTGTAAGTGGCATATCTTCATAGATCACCGCTGGGGCATTGATCGTCGCCAAGCGGTTGCTCAAGTCTTGCCAGAGCTTTTGCAAAAAGGGAATATCGCTCACGATGGCATCAGCCGGAATACCCTCGGCAACGGTGCGCACAATAAACCCACCGTCAAAGCCATGTTCGCGCACGCTAGCCTCGACGGCATCGCGCAAACGCTTGCGCTCGGCGTCATCGTCAATACGAATCGACACGCCAATATGAGCGCTGTTAGGCATATAAACGAGATAGCGAGATGACAGGGTGATATGAGTCGTCAAACGAGCGCCTTTAGTACTGATCGGGTCCTTACTCACCTGTACCAATAAAGGCTGCCCCTCACGCACCAATGTGCGGATATCGGGCAACTCAGTCGGGCGCGGCTCACCCTCGGCATGCTCTGGCACCAACTCCTGAGCGTGAATAAACCCAGTGCGCTCTAAACCAATATCGACAAACGCGGCCTGCATGCCCGGTAGCACTCGCACAACCTTACCTTTATAGATATTGCCCACAAAGCCGCGACCGTGGCTGCGCTCGATGTGCAACTCTTGCAGCACCCCGTTATCGACTAGCGCCACCCGGGTTTCAACCGGGGATACATTGATCAGAATCTCTTCACTCACTGTGCGTGTCCCGCCCGTGTGGTTTTGAAGCGCGCATCAGTCATCAACCATCGACTCATTCTGGAGCACCCCAAAAAGGGACATTGTACTTGCTCAACAGGGGTGCTGTCGTCTCCAGCGGCAAACCGACGACATTGGAGTAGCTGCCGTGAATCTCACGCACAAAAACCGCACCCAACCCCTGAATCCCATACCCACCCGCTTTATCGACCGGCTCACCGGTATGCCAATACGCTTCAATCTCGGCGTCGCTCAACTCACGAAAGCACACTTCGGAGCGCACCAGCGCTACATCAAGCTGCGTACCATCGGTAACCGCAACAGCCGTTATCACGGTATGCGCGCGATTAGACATCGATCGCAACAACTGCGCCGCGTGCGCTTTATTGTGGGGTTTTTCCAGCAGCTGATCGTCGAGCACCCCAAGGGTATCGGCACCCAACACTACCTCTGGCTGAGACGCGCCAGGGGTTGCGCGTGGCCGAGTAGCCAGTAGAGATTGCCAACCAGCCTCAGCTTTAGTTCGAGCCAAGCGAGTTACATATTGCTCGGGGGACTCATCTTTCGCGGCCACCTCCGGCACATCAATGACCACACGGGAAAACGCCACGCCGATTTGACGCAAAAGTTGCGCGCGTCGGGGGGAGCCGGAAGCAAGAAACAATTGAGCGGGAGCGGAGCTCATCACAATACCCCGTAAACGTTAGACTTGGCGGGCAATACGATAATGGCGACGCAAACCATCAAATAACATTGCCAATAAAGGCCAACAGCAAGCACTGGCTACGGCCGGCAATAGAAAACCAAATCCGTCCATTGCTCGCCCACCCAGAGCTTGCACCCAATAGGCCAGCAGCTGGGCGCAGGCGACCAACAACAACACCCAAAGTGACTCTTGCCAGCGGGCAAAGTGACGCACCCGACGATAACTACGCAGACACAAATAGCCCACTACTGTCAGCATCAATGGGTGCTGCCCCAACGGAGAACCCACGGTAACGTCCAGCAATACGCCCAAAACGACTAGCAGCGCCATGCTGCTACTCTGGGGCAAAATGTAGATCCAGTAAATGGTCACCAACAGCACAAACTGAGGGCGAAAAATCCTATATTCCAGTGCCAGCGGGTAAACGTCGAGCAAGATGGCGACGAACAACGTCAGCAACACTAAAACATAAACGGGAAAACGATCGGGCCACATACCGGGTCAATCGACCTGAGGTGCGTCAAACACCAGCAAAACATTACGCGCACGATCCATCTGCGCCATGGGGCGGGCGGTAATTTGCGCAAACGGCTGGCCGGGGTCGCGCTCGATGCTCTCGACCACAGCCACCGGGTAGCCCGCGGGAAAGCGCTGCCCTAAACCCGAACTCACCAGCAAATCACCCACTCGGATGTCCGTGGTATTAGAGACGTGGCGCAGCGTCAAGCTGTCGAGCGAGCCCGTGCCCTCGGCAATGGTACGGATGCCATTGCGATTGATTTGCACCGGCAGTGCATGAGAGGGGTCGGTTAGCAGCAGCACCCGAGCGCTATCTGCGCCAACTTCGATCACTTGCCCCATCAGCCCTTTCGCGTCCAGCACCGGCTGGCCAACGTAGACACCGTCATCACTGCCGCGATTGAGCACCAGTGTGTGACTAAGCGGATTGGGAGAGACGCCGATTAACTCGGCCACTAAAACATCGTCTTCGAGGATCTCGGTGGCATTAAGCAATTGCCGCAAACGCACATTCTCGGCCGCCAGCGCCGCCATTTGTTGCAGCTTACGCTGATGAATCAACAACTCAGACGCGAGCCGGTCTTTCTCTTGCACGAGCTCAGCGCGCGAGACGAACGTCTCATCGCTCCACTCGCCGATCCGACGGGGAATATCGGTAATTTGATAGAAGGGTTTGGCAAGAGTGCTTAGCTCACGCCGCGCAGGGTCGAGCCAGTCGGTATACAGACTAATTAACACCAGCGCTAAGGCCACTAAGCCAAAAAAGGCAAAGCGAAAGCTGACAGCAGGGCCTTTTGTGAACAGTGTTTTAATGGCGGCATCTCCCGACGTAACGCACTATGCCGTTTTAAGCGCGACCGGCTGTCAAAGTTGCAACAAGCCGCGCGACCAATGTTTAACTAAAATTACGAAGACAACAAATCAATATTGCGTTTGTCATTCATCTCCATCGCTAACCCACCACCGCGAGCAACACAGGTAAGAGGATCTTCGGCAACCACAAATGGCAGACCCGTCTCGTTGGCTAACAAGCGATCAATGTCGCGCAGCAAAGCGCCACCACCGGTTAACACTACGCCGCTCTCGGCAATATCGGAGGCCAACTCAGGAGGGGATTGCTCGAGCGCGCTTTTAACCGACTGCACAATACCGGCCAGCGGCTCTTGCAGCGCCTCTAAAATTTCATCGCTATTTAAGGTAAAGCTGCGAGGCACCCCTTCGGCCAGGTTGCGGCCGCGCACATCGATCTCGCGCACTTCGCTGCTGGCGTAGGCACAACCAATCTCTTGTTTGATCCGCTCGGCCGTGGCATCGCCAATAATACTGCCATAGTGACGGCGCACATAGTTCACAATCGCCTCGTCAAAACGGTCACCACCAATACGCACCGAGTCGGAGTACACCACACCGTTAAGCGAGATAACGGCAATTTCAGTCGTACCGCCACCAATGTCGACCACCATCGAACCGTTGGCTTCGGCAACCTTTAAGCCCGCACCAATTGCGGCGGCCATCGGCTCTTCAATTAAACGAACCTCCAGTGCACCAGCACCTAGCGCCGATTCGCGAATCGCGCGTTTCTCTACCTCTGTGGACAAACAAGGCACACTAATCAGTACCCGCGGGCTCGGCGCAAACCAGCTGTTCTCGTGCACTTTGCGAATAAAATGCTGAAGCATTTTCTCGGTCACCTGAAAGTCGGCAATCACGCCGTCTTTTAACGGGCGAATCGCGGTAATGTTGCCCGGCGTGCGGCCCAGCATACGCTTTGCCTCCATGCCCACCGCCTCGACAATTTTTTGCCCATTGTGGTGGCGAATAGCAACCACTGATGGCTCGTCGAGCACAATGCCCCGCCCGCGCACATAAATCAGGGTGTTGGCTGTACCTAAATCGATAGAGAGGTCATTGGAGAAAGCGCCGCGAAGATATTTAAACATGAGTGTTGATGGCCTTAAGATACTGGTAGTGCCAACTCGCCCCAAGGCAGGCGAGCCGGGCTCTGTTTGCTATAAACGGACTAATGCAAACGGCGGCGTAGACGCTGCCGCGCCCGCCGAAAACATTCAACGAGTCCCAAAAATGCTGTGCTTAATAGCCCTTGCCGCCGACATTTGCACAATCGGCTTACCACTGACTCAGCGACAACTGCGAGAGCCACTAACCACAGACCCCTTGGGGGATGCTGGCACTCTATCAACGGCGGGGATTTAGGGCAAGGCACAAATGTGATAACTTTACCGCCTTTTAGGGCAAAGTCGGTATTTTTTTCAGTAATGATGGCCGCAATCGACCTTTTACCCGTAAAATTACCCAACTTAGACGATTAGTACGCCCGCGCCCGCCGCATTTGTCGGCACCTGCGCACCAGACGGAGCACGCCCATGGCTGTAAACAAAAGCGACATCGAGAAACTCGCCGAATTGTCGCGCATCGATATTTCAGACGAGGCCGCCGCCAACGTGGCGCAAAGCATCTCCGAGGTGCTAGAGCTTGTCGATCAACTGCAAGCGGCCGATACCAGTGGCGTTAGCCCAATGGCCCACCCGTTAGACGCCGTACAGCGCTTGCGTCGTGACGAGGTGACCGAGCCAAATCAACGCGAAAGCCTACAAGCTATGGCACCAGCCACTGAAGATGGCCTGTACTTAGTACCGCGAGTGATTGAATAACCGCACCGTTGCGAGACCACCCCAACCCACGTGCGAGCGCTATTGCGCCACCGGCAAGTTACTCCAAAGGACAGATTCCATGCACACCAAAACCATTGCCCAGCTCGGCAAAGCGCTGCGCAGTAAAGAGATTTCCAGTGTCGAGCTAACCCAGCATTACCTAGATCGTATTGCCGCACTCGATGCAAACTACAACAGCTACATTACCGTGACCCCAGAGCAAGCGCTCGCCCAAGCACAGGCCGCTGACGCACGTTTGGCCGAGGGCGACAGCTCGCCGCTGTGCGGTATCCCCATTGCCCATAAAGATATTTTTTGCACGCAAGGGGTGCGCACCAGCTGCGGCTCTAAGATGCTCGATACCTTTATCGCACCTTACGATGCCACCATTGTCGAGAACTATTTAAAAGCCGGCGCGGTAATGCTGGGCAAGACCAATATGGACGAGTTCGCCATGGGCTCTTCCAACGAGACCAGTTACTACGGCCCGGTTAAAAACCCCTGGAACACCAACTGCGTGCCCGGCGGCTCGTCTGGCGGCTCTGCCGCTGCAGTAGCCGCGCTGCTTGCGCCCGGCGCCACCGCTAGCGACACCGGCGGCTCGATTCGCCAGCCTGCCGCTCTGTGCGGCCTTACCGGCATCAAGCCAACTTACGGCCGGGTATCGCGCTGGGGCATGATTGCGTTTGCCTCCAGCCTCGACCAAGCCGGCACTTTAACGCGCAACGCCGAAGACGCCGCCCTGATGCTAAACGTTATGGCGAGCTTTGACGACAAAGACTCCACCTGCGTCGATCAACCACTAGAAGATTACACGGCAAACCTCGGCGACTCACTGGCCGGGCTGACGATTGGCATCCCAGAGGAGTACTTTGGCGAAGGCCTTCACCCAGACACGGCCAGGGCCGTCCAAGAGGCGATCAAAACCTATGAGTCGCTCGGCGCTAAAACCCGCTCAATTAGCTTGCCACACACACATCTAGCGGTGCCCGCTTACTACGTTATTGCGCCCGCAGAGTGCTCAGCCAACTTATCGCGTTTTGATGGTGTACGCTACGGCCATCGCTGCGACGCCCCAAAAGATCTCGCCGATCTTTATAAACGCTCGCGCAGCGAAGGCTTTGGGGATGAAGTAAAACGCCGTATCTTAGTAGGTACCTACGCGTTAAGTGCCGGTTATTACGATGCGTATTACAACAAAGCACAACAAGTGCGTCGCCTGATCAAACAGGACTTTGTCGAGGCCTTTGCCGATGTCGACGTTATCCTTGGCCCCACCTCGCCGTCACCAGCGTTTGAATTTGGCGCCAAAACCCAAGACCCAGTCGCCATGTATTTAGAGGATATTTACACCATCGCCACCAACTTAGCCGGATTGCCCGGGCTATCTATCCCCTGCGGTTTAGTCGACGGCAAGCCGGTTGGCCTGCAGCTAATCGGCAACTACTTTGCCGAGGGCAAGCTCCTGAATGTCGCACATCAATTTCAGCTCGCGACCGACTTTCACCAGCAGTTGGCACCGGCCACCGCCTAAGAGGACGACACGATGGAATGGGAAATTGTAATCGGGCTTGAGATTCACGTTCAGCTCGCCACCCAGTCAAAAATATTCTCCGGCGCCAGCACCGCCTTTGGTGCCGCCGCCAACACACAGGCCTGCGCGATTGATTTAGCCATGCCCGGCACCCTGCCAGTCGCTAACGAAGAGGCGTTTCGCTTTGCCATTATGTTTGGCCTGGCAATGAATTCCGACATCGGCAAGCGCTCGGTATTTGAGCGTAAAAACTACTTTTACCCCGATCTGCCCAAAGGCTACCAAACCACGCAGCTGGAAGAGCCCATTGTCGGCCCTGGGGTCACCAATATCGAACTGGCAGACGGCCGCCAACGGGCCGTGCGTTTGCACCACGCCCACCTAGAGGAAGATGCCGGCAAGTCACTCCACGAAGATTACCAAGGCATGAGCGGTATCGACCTAAACCGCGCCGGCACGCCACTGATCGAGATCGTTTCGGAGCCCGATATGCGCTCAGCCGAAGAGGCTGTAGCCTACCTGAAAAAAATCCACTCGATTATTACCTACCTGGGCATATCGGACGGTGAAATGTCGCAGGGCTCCATGCGCTGCGATGCGAACGTCTCAGTGCGCTTAAAAGGTGAAGAGAAGCTCGGCAACCGCTGCGAAATCAAGAACATCAACTCATTTAAGTTTGTCGAGAAGGCTATCAATGTTGAGGCCGAACGGCAGATCGAGATCATCGAAGACGGCGGCAAGATCCCTCAGGAAACCCGCCTGTACGACGCCGACAAGAATGAAACGCGCCCTATGCGCAGCAAAGAAGTCGCCAACGACTACCGCTACTTCCCCTGCCCGGATCTGCTGCCGGTTATTTTAGATGACGAATATATCGACACCATCAAGCGCACCTTGCCAGAACTACCCGACGCCAAGCGCGATCGCTTTGTTAGTGAGTACGATTTATCGTCATACGATGCCAATGTATTAACCAGCGACCGCCGCACCGCCGAGTTTTTTGAAATTGTGGCAAAAACCTCGGGTGAGCCAAAGCTCGCAGCCAACTGGGTAACGGTAGACTTAGCAGGTTACCTCAACAAATCTGACACCTCGCTAAGCGAGTGCCCGTTTACCGCAGAGCAATTAGCCGGGCTGATCGTCCGCATCAAAGATGGCACCATTTCTGGAAAAATCGCCAAGCAAGTATTTGAAGGTATGTGCAATGGCGAAGGCGATGCCGACAGTATTATTGAATCGCGCGGACTTAAGCAAGTCAGCGATGCCGGCGCCCTAGAAAAAATGGTTGACGAGGTAATCGCCAACAACCAAACGCAAGTGCAAAACTACGTCAATGCCGATGACGCCAAACGCCCTAAAATGCTGGGCTTTTTTGTTGGTCAAATCATGAAGGCCAGTAAAGGTCAGGCCAACCCGCAAGCGGTAAACGAAATCCTACTTAAAAAGTTGAACGAGCAATGACACTAAAAAAAGACAAGCAAAAAGTTTTAGGGGAAGTTTTTGATAACGAACGCATCGAAGGCTTTTTACAATACCCGGCCCCCGAAGGCATCAGCCGCGACTTCCACTTGCTGGAAAAGGCCTACCGAGGCATGCGTGAAGAAAACTTTGAAACATTCCTGACCTTTTTTAAGCAGGCCGGTTACGATCTAAACGCCAAAGGCCCTAACGATAGGACCTTTTTACAAACCATTAAAAGCCACCGGTTGTCGGATGACTATATTGCGGCGCTCAAGCAAGCCGGGGCCCACTAGCCCAAACGTATGAAGGGCAACCCTGTCAGCGCACTTAACCATCTAAGCCAGGGGGCACGACTACTCGCCAGCCCCGGGCTTAAGCGGTTTATTATTGTGCCGCTCTTGGCCAACGTGGTGGTATTTGTCTTTACCACCTTGGCACTCATTCACCTGTTTAGTGATTTTTTGACGCTTCTGATGGGTTGGTTGCCCGGCTGGCTCGAATTTTTAGCGTGGTTACTGTGGGCAATTTTTGCCTTTGCCGTACTATTTATTTATGGCTACAGCTTTAACGTCATTACCAATTTAATAGCCGCCCCCTTTTACGGTATTTTAGCCGAAAAAATCGAGCAAAAACTGACCGGCATCAAGCCGCCAGAAGAGAGCTGGGGCAAGCTTATACCCCGCACCCTTGGTCGCGAGCTGGTTAAGATTTGGTATTTTATAACCCGTGGTCTGCTTATTTTATTGCTGGTGTTGCTCAGCTGGTTTATTCCCGGCCTGAACCTTGTAGTATTGCTTATTGGTGCATTGTGGTCGGCGTGGTGCATGGCCGTCCAGTATATTGATTACCCCGCCGACAACCACCAGACAACCTTCGTTCGCATGCGCCACCTGCTGGGCCGCGCACCTCTGACAAGTTACCCCTTTGGCGGTATGATTATGCTCGCCAGCATGATCCCAATCATTAATATTTTTGCCATGCCCATCGCAGTAGCAGGGGCAACGGTGTATTGGGTGGAATCTCTTAGGCACATAAACGTCGCCGACTAAAATGCCAAGCGCCGTCAGCGCATCAATCGCGAAAATTAGTAAATTGCAGTGGCAATTCGATATCAGACGACTTCAAAAAGGCGATAACCCCCTGTAAATCATCGCGCTTTTTACCGGTAACCCGCAGCTGATCACCCTGTATTTGCGCTTGCACTTTAAGCTTTTGCTCTTTAATCATTTTGACGATTTTTTTGGCAAGCTCGGTCTCTACGCCAGTGCGCACCACCACATCCTGAATGGACTTTTTACCGCTGGCCCGCGGAGGCTTCATCTCAAGACAGGCAATATCAATCTTATTTTTTAGCAATGCACTTTGCAGCATATCGCGCATTTGTTGCAGCTGGAACTCGGCCTCGGCCGTCATAGTAACAACATAGTCTTTTAACTCGAAGTCGGCATCGACCCCTTTAAAATCATAGCGCGTTACAATCACTCGCTTTACTTGATCGACCGCATTGGTCAAATCGTGCTTTTCTACTTCCGAAACCACATCAAACGAAGGCATGCTTTTTCCTCAAATCAATAGCGTTACGACGGCTGCGGCAAACACCCAGAGCAAAAGTGCGCGGGAGAACATACTCGCAGTGGACTCGACCAAGTGCAGCGAATAACTCGGCTCGATACGCGCTGCAGGCTGGAACCGGCGCGAGTCACCAGATTTAGCCCACTCACTCTCTTCGCCCATAGCCCCGAGCAGCACCGACACCAAAAATACCGGTGTTAAGGTGTGCAATGATAACCACAAGTGGCGCCAGCGCACCATACAAAGGTCAAAATGCCCAACCAGGGCCCAGCTTAAACCCAATAAACGCGCCGCGGGCCACTCAATTAACGTCACCGCGCGCGCTACAACAGCCGCGCGTTTATCATTAACCTCTAGCAAGTGCACCCACAACAACACACTCAGACGGTAGGCCAGTGCCCCTGGCGCACCGGCCACTACAAACCAAAAAATAACCGCAAACATTCGCTCAAAGCCACGATAGGTAAACACCCGCAACGCCTCACGATTGAGAGCCGTCCAATCACCATTGTTACGGCCACCACGTAAATCCGGGTCGAGATTCATACCATCCAAGACATTCACGGCTTTGACCGAATCCCCCGTATGGGCGGCCTCGACATAAGTGTGCACCGCCCCAGAGAAATCCCCACGCCCTAAGCTGTACAGCAACACCGGAATATTCAGAACAATGAGCCAGCCGGCAGGCAGCCAAACAATAACGGCAAGAACGACCGCCAGCAGCACAACAACTGGCACAGCGACGGCGACGGCGCATAGCCAGGGGGCACTTTGCACACGAGTGTTTGCGTTGAGTAATTGCCAGCCACTAAAAAACCATTGATCCCGGTGCAAGGGCTTACCCGACCCCCACCACTGCACCAGCAATAGCACTATCACCAAACTTATTAATGTCACGGGCAGACCTGCCTTAGTTGGATGTTATCTGTGAGTAGTATTTGCTCCAATCAAACGCTTCGCCTGGGTCGGTTTTCCGTCCGGGCGCAATATCGCAATGACCAGCAATCCGCTCAGGGCTAAGTGCCGGAAAATAAGCCAATAATGCATCTGTCAGACGCGCCAACACCCAATACTGCTCATCGGTGTAAGCCAGCGTGTCGGTCCCTTCCAGCTCGACGCCAACGCTGTAGTCATTGCACTCTGTAACCCCGGAAAAGCACGAACGGCCCGCATGCCAGGCGCGATCGTTAAAAGAGACAAACTGCACCAATTCCCCGGTGCGGGTAATCAACACATGAGATGAGACTTGCATCGAGGCTATGCTCGAGAAATACGGATGCGCATCCGGATCGAGCCGATTGGTAAAAAACTTCTCGACCCAACCATTGCCAAATTCACCAGGGGGCAGGCTAATATTGTGGACCACCAGCAAACTTACCTCAGCGCCCTCTGGCCGCGGACCATAATTAGGCGAGCAGCAGTGCCGCGCTGGTGTCATCCAGCCGGATTCATCAATGCTAATGGTCTTTGGAGTATGCAACAAAACGACGACTCTATCGGCCCCTAAAGCGCTCCAGTATAATCAATGCGCGCCCCAGATACGACAACGGCAAGCCTAGGCTTGCCGTTGTTTGGATCAATGCAAGGGCTTACCCCCCTCGCTTACCTCGCGGTTGGCGCAGGCTACCAATCACCGACTCCAGCGCCCGATCAAACAACATGCCGTCATCCAGCACACGAATACGGCCCTCTTTTAATGCGCGGGCTAAACCGGGCTTGTCTTCCTCGGCGACCTTCATTCCGGTACGATTCACAAAAATATATTTACCGGTAGGCTTAATGATCGCCGCCAAGCGACAACGGTAGGTCTCGCCGGCCGCTGAAGACATCTCAAACCAACTTCCCTGAGTTAGGTTTGACACCAACGCCAAGTGCTGACCGTCAATATCGCCCTCCTCAGTTCGCTCACCAAGCTCCTCACTTGCGACATCCGAACTAGCCGCACCGACCTCAAGGCCAGCCTGACCAACCACCTCAGGCGCTTCAATGTCTGCAACGGGTGACTCTGGCACCACGGCCTCAGCCTCCGACATAGAAGACGCTGGAACTGCGGGGGCTTCGACCACAGGCACTGGGGCCTCTGCCTTAACCTTACTCCGCAAAATATCTAAATGGAGTTTTTCCAGTGCTTTAAACAGCTGCCCCATCTGATAGGGGTTAAACGCAATATCTTCCAGTCCGCCACGCAACTGCGCTAATAGCCGCGGCACCAACTTCAGAAGCTTTTGACGGTTATCGCCAGTCATAGGCGCCGTCGCACTCCACACCAACTCGCGGCCGGTTTGAAGCTGTTGAGCAAAGGTTTCGCTGTCGGGGCCCTGCTTTAAGCAGGTAATAAACAGTACGTTAGACCAAGCACTAGCCAGCAGTTCGGCGGCGGCACTCGGCAACTCGACGCCTGCGGTAATCTCCTCGAGTGCTGCGTCAACCTCGGCGCGCGCGCGCTGCGATTTAGCTTTGCCGTCTTCCGCATCGATAGTGCGCTGCTCAAGGATTTTTGCCCGTCGCTTGTCTTTTTCTTGAAATGCACGAAACTCCAGCAATAAGGCATCGAAAATTGCGACATCTTTACTAAAATCGCTCAGCACCTTGCCTACCGTCTGGTCAATCTGACGATACAGCATATCTTTGCCGCGATTTTCTTCGCCGCTGTCCTGCCAACCCAACGCCGCTGTCGCCATCTCATTCAGCAGGCGCCGCGCCGGATGACCACCCTTACCAAAAAACGATTTATCGGCAATGGCGACTTTAATCATGGGGATCTGCAGCCGAGCCAACAACGCCTTCATAGGCGAAGCCAGACTGCGATCATCCAAGATAAACTCAAACATCATACTGACAAGGTTAATCACATCCTCATCAATATCGTTAATTTGTCGCTCCCCGGCACCGCCGCGAGCCAGCAAGTGACCCACTTGCGACTTAATATCCTCGGCACTGACGGTATGCGCCCGCTCAGCTTGCGGCGCCGAGCGCTGCTGCGCCAAGGTTAAAATACTCAACAAATCTTGCGATGAGAGGCTCGGCCCCACAGGTGCAGCGGCATGCGTTTGAGCGGCGCCGGCCCCCTGCGCCTTTAATAGCTCACGCAGTGTACCGAGTAATTGCTCGGCATTTTCATCGGCCACCGGAGATTCATTGCCACTGGCCTCATGGGTTTCTGATTGCGCCGTCCGCCGGCTAGCCGTCGGTTTCACACCTCGTGCACCTACACCACCGCGCAGAGAAGGCAATATATTAGCTTCGATTAAGTGCTGATTGAGCTGATCATACAGCTCACCCAACTGACACATCACCGCACGATCAAACAACTTAAGCAGCACTAGGCGTGCCTTAACATCGATATCAATATCGCCCGAGGCTTCAATAAAAGCGGCACACACCGCGTCACAGCCAACCGGATTGTTCTTTTGGTACACCTTAATAGGAACAAGATGATCGATACGCAAGGTCAGATGCTGAACACGCTCGGCAAACTGCTCATTGGCACGGTTGACCATCGTCTCACTGGCCACCATCTCCTCTAGCTCCTCATTCCCAACCAGAGAAAGGTTGTCGAGGCTCGCGGGAGCCTCTTCAGCCGAGGCCTCGGGAAAAGCACCTGAATCCATAAGACGCGCGAAGTTAACGTCAATATGCTGAAAAAAGGCCGATTCGGTATCTTTGCGGTGCAAGCGAACCTGGCGCATTGAATCAAAATAAAGGTTTTGCTCGTGATTATTGGTCGCCTGATCAGCCAGCTCAAACAGCGCGTCATCGGCTTTATCAAATAAGCTTCGCAGCAGTCCCTGCAACGTCTGTCGCGCTTTTTCGCGCAGCAGGTGCATAGCCGCCGGCATACGCACCAACACAGCTTGAGGCTCTCGTCCCTGGGTTGCTTTTACATCACGCTCGGTCCTGAGCGACACAACATTTTCATGGTTAGACGATTCGGACATGATTGAAAACCCATAAGGGGGAACTCTGAGCTTCTATTATATGCTCGCGGACACAAACTCCAAATTGCAAACGCCGGTAATGCGCTGTCTATCACATTTAAGGATAAAAACACCCGGCAACTATAACTTTATCGGCTCAACCAAAAGAAACATGAGTTTTTAGTTATAACGACTGGCGCGCAAAGTGTCTTCAGGCCGATAGGCGACAAATCGACCACAACCAGCGTCAATTCACATACAATAACGGACTTTACCCGCACAGGACTTTGATATGCTCGCCCAATACGCCGACAACATTCCCTCTCTGCGTCGTGACATCATTAAAAACGTCACCGCAGCTCTTGAAGAAGACGTCGGCAGCGGCGATATTACCGCCCTACTAATACCCGCCGAACAAACCGCTCGTGCCCACGTTATAACCCGGGAAGACTGTACCTTTTGCGGCAAAGCCTGGGTAGAGGAGACCTTCCGTCAGCTAGACCCCGACGTAAAGATCACCTGGCACATCGAAGACGGCGAGCAAGCCGCCGCCAACAGCACCCTATTTGAGCTGGAGGGCCCCGCACGCTGCCTCCTCACTGGCGAGCGCACCGCTTTAAACTTTGTACAATTGCTCTCAGGCGTCGCCACCACTGCCCGCGAATACGCCGACCTAGTGAAGGGTTTACCCATCAAAATCCTAGATACCCGCAAAACCATACCGGGCCTGCGCAGCGCGCAAAAATACGCCGTCTCCTGCGGCGGTTGCCACAACCACCGTATCGGCTTGTTTGATGCATTCTTGATAAAAGAAAACCACATAGCCGCCGCTGGCAGCATCAAAGCCGCCGTAACCAAAGCCCGCGAGATCGCCCCGGAAAAACCTTTAGAAGTAGAAGTAGAAACCCTCACCGAGCTGGATGAAGCACTGGCCAGCGGCGCGGATATTATTATGCTGGATGAGATGGATTTAAGGGAGGTCAATCAGCACTTAGAAGGCAAGACTGTCACTGCACTGCTGGAATTATCTGGTAACGTAGATGCAGCAAAGATTAAGCGTAATGGAAGCTCTTTCTTGCGGATAAATCGTATTTCGCTGGGGCTGCTAACTAAAAACTGCACAGCAATAGACCTGTCACTAAGGATCAAAAACTAGCTGCACGTGATCCGAACCTTAAAACAGACAGTTCATACACTTCCGCACTCACAGTAATGCTGTGACATGTGTAACCTCCAGATTAGCTGAAAGATTCTGGGGGCACGCATCCTTTCAGTTTACTTAAACCACTCAATAAGCCTCTACGGTCAACACATCACCGTCAGCCGAAAAACACGCTTTACCTTCCACATACTTATCGATTAACTCCACCCAGTAGCACCCTTCTTCCTTGTCATACTCTAAGCGTGACAACCAAAAATCGAGCCTGCTTTTTAGCCCGGCATCCTCCTTTGCTTTAGCTATGACTAAATAATATTTAATTTGATATAACGGCTCACCTTCACGAAGCGCAATAGCTGCTAGCTCTCCTCTCACCAAGCCCGGTGCTTCGAATACATTATAAAAAGCAGAGACCGGAACCTCACCAAACTTTTCCTTGATATCGGCAACCTTATGGCCCGCATCAACCATTTCGGTTTTATGCACAATGTGCAACTGATCACCCATCAAGATTTGCGCCACGACCCTCTGGCTTTCTAGTTGCAACAGGCCGTATGCCAAGCCACATAATTGCAGCAGAGCAATAATAGATAAATCTAACTTGAGCGTCTTTTTTGTGGGGTTAAAGACAATAAAGGTTAGTAACGGCCCCAGCACTATATCGACCAAAGCAATAATCGCCAGCCCCTCCATCGCACCCAGCTTTATAAGCGCTCCCGGAAACCACCACCAATAAATAACCGCCACAACACCCAATAGTATTGCCGAGCTGATCAACAAGTGAACCAGCAACGCTTTAAACCGTAATGCCATCCTTAACCGCCTTTTAATAACACCCACCCCTCCCTTTAACGAGGAGGCGATACGCCGCCTTTACTTCTCAAAAAGATACAAAAAAGGCGTGCAACGCACGCCTTTTTTGCTTAAACATCCACTCAACAGAGCCGGACTATTTAAGGACGACACTCTGAAGGCATATGAGCTGGATCACCCGCCCCCTCACAAACCCACTCAATAGCGGAAGGCGAGTCAGCTCCCCCCACAACCGTAGGGGTGAATGTATAGGTTACCGCTCCACCGGTATCTTTTGACGTAACCGTAAATACTCCACCACCTGTATAAGCAACCTCGTTGCAGTAATTAGTCGCAGCGGGGACATACCCAGCAGCAGCTAAAGTACCTGGCCAATCTTCACCACCATTGGACACAAATGTTTCCGCAACTGCCAACTTAGGGGACGCAGCAATGCTCAAACACTCGGCGTTTTTAGTACGAATGGTGTAATTTTGGTAAGCAGGCAGCGCAATTGCCGCCAGAATACCGATGATCGCAATAACGATCATCAATTCAATCAGTGTAAAGCCTTGTTGTTTTTTCATCAGAGCCTCCAGAAATGCTCACAGTAAAATTATGTTTGTACAGCTGACTCGAAACGAGCCTAATTCACTAGTCAGCAAGGTACGGGCCAAGATTACTGCCTGCCACTGCTGGTAGTCAGGAACTAAAGCGCCTTTTCTCTGCCGGATCTCGCCTCATAGTGACAAAAAATGTCACAGGACATACAAAAATACGGATGTCGGCACACAAACATTGCCAACTCGCTCAACAGTTCGTAAAGTAAATGTCTATATAACCGCCTTTCCCCTCAAGGCGTTAAGATAACAATTTTAGCAACTACACGAACAAAAGCACTTAAGCCTATGGCAGCACTAAACGGACTGGCAAAACGACTGGTTAATGACGGTCTACTGAACGAGACATTGGCCAGCAGTAGCTTAGCGGAGGCCAACAAACAAAAAATGCCTTTCGTGGTTTACTTGGTACAAAATGGGGTTTTGGACGCCAGAACGCTGGCATTGGTAGCGGCCGATGAGTTTGGCACCCCAGTCTTTGACCTAAAAGCTATTAACCCCCAAACGCTCCCCAGTAAGTTGGTAGATGCCAAGTTGATTGAAAAACACCGTGCACTACCTCTTATTCGGCGCGGCAATCGGCTTTTTGTGGGAGTCGTCGACCCCACCAACTTGCATGCGCTTGATGAGATCAAATTTAATACCGGAATTAATACTGAGGCCGTTTTAGTAGAGGCAGACAAATTAGCCATAGCGATAGAAGCTTATATTAACGCCAACGAAGAGAGCATTGGCGATGCACTTGGCGGCTTAGATGACGAAGACCTAGACAATTTAGACACCGAGAATGGCGCCCCCACAGAAGACGCTACTGTTAACGAGGCTGATGAGGCCCCTATAGTACGCTTCATCAACAAGATACTGCTAGATGCCATTAAAATCGGCGCCTCAGACATTCACTTTGAGCCGTACGAGAAAACCTACCGTGTAAGACTGCGTACTGATGGTATTTTACAAGAAGTGTCCCACCCACCCACCAACCTTGCCACACGCATTGCTGCGCGCCTTAAGGTGATGTCGCAAATGGACATATCCGAGCGCCGTGTACCACAAGACGGCCGGATTAAGATGAAGATATCCAAGACGCGCGCCATCGACTTTAGGGTAAACACTCTACCCACCCTGTTTGGCGAGAAGATCGTCCTGCGGATTTTGGACCCAAGCTCAGCCAAGCTGGGCATTGACGCTCTAGGGTATGAAGACGAGCAGAAACAAATGTTCATGGATGCCCTGAACCAACCGCAAGGTATGATTTTGGTCACAGGTCCTACTGGCAGCGGTAAAACCGTATCGCTTTATACTGGCCTAAATATTCTAAATACCGAAGAACGCAACATCTCTACAGCCGAAGACCCAGTGGAGATCAACTTAGAGGGTATTAATCAGGTACAAATGAATACCAAAGTGGGCCTAACCTTTGCCGAGGCACTGCGCTCGTTTTTGCGTCAAGACCCGGATATCGTGATGGTAGGGGAGATTCGCGACCTAGAAACCGCCGAGATTGCCATTAAAGCAGCACAAACTGGCCATTTAGTATTGTCCACCCTTCACACTAACAGCGCCCCTGAGACCCTAACACGTTTACTTAACATGGGCGTACCAGCGTTTAACGTGGCTACCAGCGTTAGTTTAATTATTGCTCAGCGCCTGGCGCGGCGGCTGTGCCCAAGATGCAAAAAGCCAGCCAGCGATATACCCAGCGAGATTTTAGCCGAAGAGGGCTTTGACAATATTGGCATACCACGAGAGGAGCTTGAACTATACCACCCAGTAGGCTGTGATTCCTGCCTGAAAGGTTATAAAGGTCGAGTCGGGGTGTATGAAGTAGTTCGCATTACTCCTGCTATATCAAGCCTTATAATGGAAGGGGGGAACTCGCTGCAAATAGCCAAAGCCGCTACTGAAGCGGGATTTAACAATTTAAGAATCTCGGCGCTGCGCAAAGCAGCTCAAGGGCTAACCAGCCTAGAAGAAGCCAACCGAGTGACCAAGGATTAAACCATGGCGACCGTAACCGCGCAACAAAAAACAAAAAGCCGCAAGCCGACCAAAGCCGTCACTTCATCTACCTTTGTTTATAATGCCACTGACAAAAAAGGCAAGACAGTAAAGGGCGAGGTCACGGGCACTAGCCCAGCTCTCATTCGTGCACACCTGCAAAAGCAAGGGTTAAACGTCAAATCGGTTAAAAAGAAACCCAAACCACTATTTGGCAGCGGCGGGAAGAAAATAAAGCCCGCTGACATTGCTGTGTTCTCTCGACAAATGGCCACCATGATGAAAGCCGGTGTACCGTTGGTACAATCTTTCGACATTGTCGCCGACGGTGTAGAGAACCCATCGGTTAGAGAGCTTGTCTACAAAATCAGAGAGGAGGTGGCATCAGGGACCGGCTTTGCTGCAACACTCAGAAAATATCCTCGCCATTTTGACGATTTATTTTGCAATCTAGTGGATGCTGGCGAACAATCCGGCGCACTGGAAACAATGCTGGATCGAATTGCCACCTATAAGGAGAAAACTGAGGCACTAAAGGCTAAAATTAAAAAAGCACTTACCTACCCTATCGCGGTTATCGTAGTGGCGATAATAGTAACTGCTATATTGCTGATTAAAGTTGTGCCGCAATTTGCCGAAACATTCAGTAGTTTTGGGGCGGACCTGCCAGCTTTTACGCTGTTTGTACTACATCTTTCCGAGTTAACACAAAAATATTGGCTTTATTTTTTAGTTGGCTCCGTCGCTCTAGGATTCGCATTTAAAGAGCTACGAATAAGATCGACCAAGTTTGCTTATTTTATCGATCGAGTCTCTCTTAAAATACCTGTTATCGGCGACATTCTATACCTTTCGATCATGGCAAGGTTTGCACGCACATTGTCCACAACGTTTGCTGCGGGCGTTCCACTTATTGACGCCTTGACCTCTGTTGCCGGTGCAACTGGCAATCGTATTTACACAGATGCCGTAATCGATGTGCGCGAAGAAGTCTCCACCGGCATTCAGTTAAACGCGGCCATCAGGAATAGAGGTATATTCCCTTCGTTACTGATACAAATGGCCTCAATTGGCGAAGAGTCGGGCGCGCTGGACGAAATGTTGGACAAAGTGGCTACATATTACGAGGAGGCCGTAGATAACAAAGTTGACAGTTTGTCTTCATTACTGGAGCCCATGATCATGTCCATTCTGGGCGTTTTGATTGGCGGTCTAATGATTGCTATGTATCTACCTATCTTTCAGATCGGGCAGGTTATGTAGCGCAATGTCAACTACATCTTTTTTAGTCAGTGAATACCATTGGTTCATTTATTTAACCACTGTTTTATTTGGCCTCGCCCTCGGCAGCTTTTTCAACGTAGTAATCCTACGCCTCCCCAAAATCATGGAGGCGTCGTGGCGCGAGCAGTGTTGTGAGCTTCTAGAGCAGCCAGATACGGAGCCAAATGAAAAACTCGGCCTGGCCTTCCCGGCCTCCCACTGCCCCAAATGCAAAGCCGCCATTAAGCCCTGGCAGAATATTCCGGTTATCAGCTATTTACTGCTTAAGGGCAAATGCGCGAGCTGCAAAGTGCGTATATCGCCCCGCTACCCGATTGTTGAAACCGTAACAGCGCTTTTATCACTGGCGATTGTGGTTAAATTTGGGGTAACGGCTACCTCGGGCGCGCTGCTGATTTTTACCTGGGCGCTGCTGGTATTAACGGTTATTGATATCGACACCCAGTTACTGCCCGATGACATTACCCTGCCCTTGGTGTGGCTGGGGTTGATTGTTAATTATTTTGGCCTAGTCACCGATTTACCCAGCGCTTTGTGGGGCGCTGTATTTGGTTATTTATCACTCTGGTCGGTTTTTTGGGCATTTAAACTGCTGACCGGCAAAGAGGGCATGGGCTACGGCGACTTTAAGTTGTTAGCCGCGCTAGGTGCCTGGATGGGCTGGCAGATGCTACCGCTGATTATTATTTTATCGTCGCTGGTAGGTGCGGTTATTGGCATCGGCATGATCATTGTTATGGGGCGCGATAAAAATATTCCGATTCCGTTTGGCCCCTACTTAGCGATTGCAGGCTGGATTGCGTTGCTCTGGGGTGGCGAGATTGTCCAACAATACCTGCAATTGGCCAATATTGGTTAAGTCGCTTAGCTGATGTTCACCCCCCCAAACATGCCGCTGGTTATCGGTCTTACCGGCGGTATTGGCAGCGGCAAAAGCGCAGCTTCAGCTTGCTTTGCCGCACTTGGCGTTACCGTAGTAGATGCCGATATTGTCGCTCGCGAAGTCGTCGAGCCCAACTCGAGCGCGCTGATCAGTATTGCCGAGCATTTTGGCCCCGATATACTTCACCCGGATAGCTCGCTTGATCGCGCGCGCCTTAGACACATTATTTTTGCCAACCCAACCGAAAAGGCTTGGCTTGAGGCTTTGCTTCACCCGCTAATCAATCAACGTTTACGCCAGCAACTCAACAGCGCTCGCTCAGCGTACGTTATTTTTGTCTCCCCGCTACTTCTAGAGACATCACAGCACGAATTAACGAGCCGAATCTTAGTCGTTGATTGCCCGCCAGAGGCCCAGATAAACCGTGCCGCAATACGGGATAAGATTGAACCTGGGCAGATTGAGGCTATAATGGCGACGCAAATAAATCGCTCCGAGCGGCTAAAGCTAGCGGACGATATTTTGCACAATCATGGCAACTTGCAGGAGCTGGAACTCCAGGTAGCAAAGCTCCACCAGCAGTATCTTGCCCTTACCGCCCCACAGTAGAGGTAAACGATCTCGCTATGAATGATGAACAACCGATAAAGCTTCAGTGCCCCACTTGCCAAACAACTGTTTTTTGGTCCGAGGCGTATCCGCATCGCCCATTTTGCTCTGAGCGCTGTAAACTTATTGACTTGGGAGAATGGGCTAGCGAGAACCACCGCATCGCGGGCGAAGATGCCCTGCCACAAAATGATGATGAATATTAACGTGCAATCACAGCGCCACGCGACTTAATAGCCAACCCACTAGGCTTGCCTGTCTACCACCACGCCGAAATACCCGCAACGCCCTGCCCTCCAGCCTCTTTAGCGGTCAAAATGTTGTCATCCGACATACCGCCCAGAGCGTACACCGGCATTTTGGCAAAAGCCGTAAACTCAGCAAAAGCAGCCCACCCCAAAGGCTTTGCATTAGGGTGGGAGGCGCTAGGCTGCACTGGCGACAGAAAAATATAATCCAACCCTAAACGATTGGCCTTGTGAATATCTTGCGCGCTGTGGCAAGACGCCCCCACTAACAGATCCGCTAACGCCGGAGGACGCTCACTCATATCGCTTAAGCGTTTTCCGTTTAGATGAACACCATCGGCGGTAAAAGGCTGTGATGGGTCGGCATTAATAACCAACTTTGCCCCCTCGCGATGGCAGCGCGCCAAAACACGTTGCGCCAAGCGGATAAACGCTTCTTGCTCAAGCTCGGGCGCACGTAGCTGCAGCAACTTAGCGCCGCGCACCAAACACGCATCAACCCGCGCCAAACACTCCGGTTGCGAGGCAAAATCTCCAGTAATAACCAAACGATCGGGCAATTGCAGCGCGTTCACAATAGGGTAATTAGCCGCCGGGAATGGGTAGCTACCAAGCTCGGAGGGACTCACCCAGTTAAGTGGCTGACCTTCCTTGCCAATGGCTGTGCCGGTAAAACTGACGACCCGGTAAACATCCAATAACACCTGTTTATCGCCGTAATCGTGAGAGATTTGAATCACCGGGACAAAATCGCTGCACTGTACATCCAGCTCCTCAAACAGCTCGCGGGTTAGCGCCTGTTGCACAGTCTCTCCCGGCTCGACCTTACCCCCAGGAAACTCCCACAAACCGCCCTGATGGGCCACTTGCGGGCGCTTAGCAATTAATATTTTGCCGTTTGCGTCCGTTATTACGCCAACGGCGACATGAACCTGCTTCATTGGCTACGTTCGGTAATCGGCGTTAATACGCACATACTCATAGGACAAATCTGTCGTCCAGAGGATCTCTTGACTGTCGCCCCGACCTAAATCGATACTGATCGTAATACGGTCGCCATTCATAACCTGCTGGCCTTGTGCCTCGGTGTAAGTCGCGGCGCGGCCACCATGCTCGACAATCAATACATCGTTCAAATGAACCCGAACAGCTTCATCGTCCAAATCTTGCACGCCGGCGTAACCAATGGCGGCGACAATGCGCCCCCAGTTTGGATCGCTGGCAAATAACGCCGTTTTAATCAGCGGTGAGTGCGCCACCGCATAGGCGACCTTTAAGCACTCGTCGTGACTCGCGCCTCCGGTAACATCAATGGTGACAAACTTAGTCGCACCCTCACCATCGGCAACGATCCCTTGAGCCAGCTCGGTGGCAACCGCCACCACCGCCTCGCGCAATACGCGGTAAGCGTCTGACTCTGCCGCAACAATCGCCGGGTTTCCCGCCTGCCCAGAGGCGACCAGCATGCAAGCATCGTTGGTCGAGGTGTCGCCATCAATGGTAATACGGTTAAACGAAAGGCCTGCCGCCTCTCGCACTAATCGTTGCAACACATCGGCGGCAACCACAGCGTCGGTCGCGATATAACCCAACATGGTCGCCATATTGGGGTTGATCATACCGGCGCCTTTGGCGATACCGTTTACCGTTACCGCAGTGCCACCTATCTGTACTTGGCGGGTGGCGCCTTTGGGGCGAGTATCAGTGGTCATAATAGCTCGCGCCGCACGCTCCCAGGCATCTTCCCGTGCACTGCTACAAAGCTCTGGGATAACCGCGGTGATTTTTCCTACCGGGAGCGGCTCGCCAATAACACCCGTTGAAAACGGCAGCACCTGTGTGCGCGCAACGGATGTTTGCTCGGCCACACTGGCACACACAGCCAGGGCGTTTTGATAACCCGACTCACCGGTACAGGCATTCGCGTTGCCCGAGTTCACAATCAAGTAGCGTACATCGCTTTGGGCTAAATGCTCGCGGCACACTTTAACTGGCGCAGCGCAGAACGCATTTTGCGTAAACACGCCAGCCACGGTGCTGCCCGGCGCCAAGGCAAATAGTAGTACATCATCGCGCCCGGGCTTTTTAATACCGGCACCGGCGGCGGCAATCGCAACGCCTGCAACTGGTGGCATCGACGGAAATGGGTAATCACCTACAGCCATATTATTAATTCACTCTTAGGTCAGCGTACCGTGACATTGTTTGTATTTCTTGCCCGAGCCGCAAGGGCATGGATCATTACGACCGACTTTACGGCCTTCGCGGGTGACAGGTGCAGCGCCAGCTTGACCCGCTTCCGGGCGCGGTTGACGCTCGGGCGCCATGGCTGAGGCTTGATCGTGAGTCATTTGCATTTTACGCTGCGCTTGCGCCTGCTCCTCCACGCGGCGACGTTCCATCTCTTCCATTTGCTCACGGCTAACTGGCTCTACCCGTGCCAACAAGTTAATCGACTCGCGCTTGACGGTTTCAAGCATTTCTTGAAACAAGAAAAAGGCTTCGCGCTTATACTCTTGCTTGGGGTTTTTCTGAGCATAAGAGCGCAAGTTAATTCCTTGACGCAGATGGTCCATACTGGCCAGCTGCTCTTTCCAGGAATTATCCAGCACCTGCAACATTACCTGGCGCTCGATCTCGCGCATTACCTCGCCGATGCGTTCGCACTTTTCTTGATAAGACTGCTGCACGGTCTGCTGAATACGCTCACGAAGGGTTTCTTCGTGAAGGTTGTCGTCTTCATTCAGCCATTGCTGTACAGGTAACTGCAAGGCGAAGTCAGCCTCTAATTGCTTCTCAAGGCCGTTAATATCCCACTGCTCTTCGATGGACTGAGGCGGCACGTGCGCGCTGACCAGATCTCCCACCACATCTTCACGCACGTTATTGATCGTCTCCGAGATATCCTCGGCCTCCAGCAGCTCATTACGCTGCTGATAGACAATCTGACGCTGATCATTGGCAACATCGTCGTATTCAAGCAACTGCTTGCGGATGTCGAAGTTGCGCCCTTCCACTTTGCGTTGGGCTTTTTCAATGGCGTTATTTACCATGCGGTGCTCGATGGCCTCGCCTTTTTCCATGCCCAGTGATTGCATTAAATTACGCACACGGTCGGAGGCAAAAATTCGCATCAAGCTGTCTTCTAAAGACAAGTAAAAACGAGTCAGACCCGGATCACCTTGACGGCCAGCACGGCCACGCAGCTGATTATCAATACGGCGCGATTCGTGTCGCTCTGTACCAATAATATGCAAACCGCCCGCCTCGATCACTTGTTGATGGCGCACCTTCCAGTCGCTTTTAGCTTTTTCTATCTGCGCTTCGGTGGCGTTAGCAAGTGAGGCGACCTCGGCCTCCCAGCTGCCGCCCAACACAATATCGGTACCCCGGCCCGCCATGTTCGTGGCAATAGTCACGGTGCCCGGACGCCCCGCTTGAGCAATAATCTCGGCTTCTTTTTCGTGGAATTTAGCGTTTAGCACTTGGTGCGGAATGTTGGCGGCTTTTAAGCGCTTGGACATTTCCTCTGAGGTTTCAATCGACGCTGTACCCACCAAAATAGGGGCATTATTTTTGCGATACTCTTCGATATCGCGCACAATGGCGTCAAATTTTTCCGGCACCGATAAGTACACTAAATCGTTTTTATCGATCCGCTGAGTTGGCCGGTTGGTAGGGATAACCACCACATCCAAACCGTAAATCTCACGAAACTCAAACGCCTCGGTGTCTGCCGTACCGGTCATGCCAGACAAGGTTGGATACAAACGGAAGTAGTTCTGAAAGGTGGTCGAGGCCAACGTTTGACTCTCGCTTTGAATACGCACACCTTCTTTGGCTTCAATCGCCTGATGCAAGCCCTCGGACAAACGACGTCCGGCCATCGTGCGGCCCGTGTGCTCATCGATCAGTACAACTTCGCTATCTTGTACAATGTACTCGACATCGCGATGAAACAAAGCGTGGGCACGCAGGGCTGAATTTACGTGGTGCAACAAGCCCAAATTCGCGGCTGAATATAAAGTATCAGACTCCGACAGCATCTCGGCATCAATCAACAGTTGCTCGACATGTTGATGCCCTTGCTCGGTCAGCTCTACCTGGCGAGTTTTTTCATCGACATAATAATCGCCGTCTTCCTCGTCCTCTTGCTGGCGACTCAGGCTACCAATCAGCTTGTTCATACGCTGATACAGCTCGGCACTGTTTTGCGTGGGCCCCGATATAATCAAGGGCGTGCGCGATTCATCAATCAGAATCGAGTCCACTTCGTCCACCACGGCAAAATACAAATCGCGCTGAACCTTGTCTTCCTTGCGCATCGCCATGTTGTCACGCAAGTAATCAAACCCAAATTCATTATTGGTGCCATAGGTAATATCGGCGGCGTAGGCGGCGCGCTTAGCCTCGGTACCTTGGCCCGACTGAATAACGCCGACACTGAGCCCCATAAACTCATATAAAGGCTGCATCCAAGCCGCATCGCGGCTCGCCAGGTAATCGTTTACCGTAACAATATGCACACCGCCGCCGGTAATCGCGCGCAAATAACTGGGCAAGGTAGCCATTAGGGTTTTACCTTCACCGGTGCGCATTTCGGCAATGCAGCCTTCGTGCAACGCCATGCCGCCAATCAACTGAACATCAAAATGGCGCATCCCCAGTACTCGGTGGCTCGCCTCACGCACAGCGGCAAACGCCTCTGGCAAAAGCGCATCCACTTTTTCGCCATCGCGAGAGCGTTGCTGAAGCTCCGCGGTTTTTGCTTGTAAGTCGGCATCAGACAGCGCCTGCATCGACTCCTCTAACTCATTAATACGTGCGACCGTTTTACGCATACGTTTCAACACACGGTCGTTTTTAGAGCCTAAGACCCATTTGGTTACTTTAGCTAGCATGAAATAAATCCATCAAATCAATAAACATCAACGCTGCTGCCCATTGGCAACAGCGCTACAACCTGTCGTGACAGGTGCGAGAGGAGTAAAAAAACAGAAAGGGGTTATCGCAAGGTACGATGTATATAAGAGGCGGGGTCAACCGAGCGACCGTTTTTGTACACTTCAAAGTGCACATGGGGGCCTGTCGAGCGACCAGTAGAGCCCATTAAAGCGATTACTTGGCCTTTTTTAACGACATCGCCAACCTTAACTTTATTTTCTTTGTTGTGCGCGTAACGGGTAGAGAAACCACTGCCGTGATTTACCTCAACCAAATGACCGTAACCGTGGCGATCGGCGGACCAAGTCACTACACCAGCCGCGACAGCAACGACATTGGCGCCCTCTTTACCGGCAAAGTCGACACCTCCGTGCCACGCAATTTTGCCGGTAAATGGATCGGTGCGGCGCCCATAGCGCGACGACATCCAGCCTTTTTCGATTGGGCGCCCCGCCACAAAAATATCTTCTTTTAAACGCCGATTTACCAGCAGTGCATCAAGCGTCTCAAGCTGCTGCTCACGATTTGCGATCTGGCGAGACAGCTCATCAATGGCATCAATAAAGCTTGGCGGCGAGTAAGCATCACCAAACTCCGCTTCTTCTGGGCCTCCTAGCGCCGGCAACTGGCTAAAATCAAACTCACCGGAATCGAGTTTGGCTATGTTGGTTAGGCGCTCACCTAGCGCGTCCAAACGCACCAGCCGCGCCTGCAACTCGGCAACCTTTAACGTTAGCGCGGCAACGTCAGCCCGTGCGCGCTGGCGGCTTTCCTGCACTTGACTTTGCTGCTCGGCCAGTGCGGTATCCCAAGCGCGCCGAGATTCCGCCGTAAATAAATCGCTGTTGTTTTGTGCTACCAACAGGTGATAACCCAAAACCCCCGCTACCGCAGGCAAGCCCAGAATACACACCGACAATAAAGCACGCGTCCAGCCGCCCAGCGTAATGCTGCGCGCGTGACCGTGGCGTTTACTGACGAGAATAATCTTCATAGTAGCGTGTTTGTCATTTAACCTTTATTCAATATGTCATGTCTTTTCGCTAAACTTGTGCAGCAATAGCGAACACAGATAGCAACGGCGCAGCGCTAGTGAGCACTTACTAGCCTCACGCCCCTCTGAAAAACAGAAGGCTCATACACCGAAGCTTAAAAATCATCGTTATATTGCGTAAGTATTTATATTTCGATTTCGTTATTTACACTGCAAATTCTGCCAACTATATAAAAAAGGCCCGCAGAGTACAATCTGCGAGCCTCATTTTGACGCCGATTGCGTCACTAAAGTAACCGGCGAGAGCTATATCGCGAGTAGAGGCTTCATATAAGAGATAGGCGCCGCATTCTCGTCATCAAAGGTCACTACTTCCCAAGCGTCTTTCTGTGCAATTAACTGACGCAGCGACTTATTGTTAAGCGCATGACCTGATTTGTGCGCTTTAAACTCACCAATCAAGCTATTACCCAGCAAGTACAAATCGCCAATCGCATCCAGCACTTTATGCTTAACAAACTCGTCCTCGTAACGCAGACCGTCTTCGTTAAGGATGCGGTACTCATCCACCACAATCGCATTATCGACGCTGCCGCCTTTGGCCAAGCCCTTTGAGCGTAAGTACTCGATCTCGTGCATAAAGCCAAAGGTGCGGGCGCGACTGACCTCTTTCACAAATGAGGTGCTAGAAAAGTCGACTGAAGTCTCGAGCGCCCGCCCTTGAAATACAGGGTGATCAAACTCGATCGAAAACGACACTTTAAAACCATCAAAAGGAATAAAGCTGGCGGTTTTATCACCATCTTGGACGGTAACAGGACGCTTAATGCGGATAAACTTCTTCGCAGCCGCCTGCTCTTGAATCCCCGCCGACTGGATCAAAAACACAAAAGGGCCGGCACTGCCATCCATGATAGGCACTTCAGGGGCGCTTACCTCGACAATCGCATTGTCGATGCCGAGCCCGGCCATGGCCGAGAGCAAATGCTCTACCGTCGATACCTTTACATCGCCTTTGACCAAGCTGGTCGACAAGGTGGTATCGCCGACGTTTTCAGCCTTAGCTTCGATCTCAACCACAGGATCGAGGTCGACGCGACGAAAGATGATTCCGGAGTCTACCTCTGCGGGCAACAGAGTTAGATACACTTTTTGGCCGGTGTGAAGACCCACGCCAGTGGCGCGAATCGCATTTTTGAGGGTACGCTGTCTGATCATTGTTGGGTATGGCTCTAATAGATGGTGTAAACAAACATCCCGTGCAGGCGTTATATTTGATCGCACAGGTCGGGGTTAATTAACAACAATTACCAACATTAACCCGCAACTTGCCAACAGTTTTGACCCAAAACAACAAACTAGGCCCCAACAAAACCTCGGCACAGCGATATCGCCCATCTTTTCTGGCTGCGTAAAGCGGCGAACTATAGCAAAAAAAGGCACAATTCACCAGCAATTGCCGACCCGTCGCACACACTTGGTGCGACCGGGCACAACGCCCACCGAGCTACGTATCAGGCGGCTCAGCGGGCTTATACGAGCAACCGCTTAATCGGCTTGGCGACGCAAAAAGGCCGGAATATCTAAGTATTCCATATCCTTATCGGCGGCCGGTGCGGCAGCCGCTGCTTGCCCCCCGGCATTACGCATTACAGTCGGACGATCCAACGCAGAGTAATCTAACTGACCATCCGCGCGTCGCGTATTATCCACAACCACTTTGGTCGGGGACTTAGCGGCCTGCTCGGCAACACCGAGACCGGTCGCCACAACCGTAACCCGCAGCTCATCAGACAGCTCGGGGTCGATAACGGTTCCCACTACAATGGTCGCATCGTCAGACGAGAACTCAGCAATGGTCTCACCTACCTCACCGTATTCACCCAAGGACAAATCCATACCTGCGGTAATATTCACCAGAATCCCGCGCGCGCCCTGCAAGTTAACATCTTCCAGCAGCGGACTGCGGATAGCCGCTTCGGCCGCTTCGCGAGCACGGTTATCACCGGTGGCGTGAGCGGTACCCATCATTGCCATGCCCATTTCCGACATAACGGTTTTCACATCGGCAAAGTCGACGTTGATCATGCCGGGGCGGATAATCAGATCGGCAATACCTTGCACCGCGCCTTGCAGCACGCTGTTTGCCGCTTTAAAGGCATCCAGCAGGCTAGTTGCTTTGCCGAGTACCGACAGCAGCTTTTCGTTAGGGATCGTAATTAACGAGTCGACTCGCTCCTGAAGCTCTTTGATACCCGCTTCAGCGACTTGCATACGCTTACGGCCTTCAAACGGGAACGGCTTAGTAACAACCGCAACGGTCAAAATATCCATATCGCGCGCAACCTCGGCAACAATCGGGGCGGCACCGGTACCGGTACCACCACCCATGCCAGCGGCGATAAACACCATATCGGCGCCTTGCAGCACCTCGGCAATCCGCTCGCGATCTTCCATCGCCGCGTGACGGCCGATCTCTGGGTTAGCACCAGCGCCCAACCCCTTGGTCATGCTGTTGCCCAACTGCAACGCAACGCGCGCATCGACGTCTTTAAGCGCTTGCGCATCGGTGTTAGCACACACAAACTCTACACCTTCAACGTTGTTTTCAATCATGTGCTTCACGGCGTTGCCACCGCCACCGCCGACGCCGATAACTTTGATCACTGCATTTTGTGGCATACTGTCTACGAGTTCGAACATGGCTTTATCCTCTCTTCCGTAAAGTAAAATTTAAAAAGTTAAAAATAAGAAATTAAAATTCGCCTTGAAACATTCTTTTCAGCTTTGCGAGTAAACCAAGCTCGCTATCTTTGGCCGGTGTTGCATGGTTGTCGCCAAGATGTTGCTTTAGCGCATACTGCAAAAGCCCCACACCGGTGGAGTAAATTGGGTTGTTCACTATGTCGGACAAGCCGGTAATATTTTGTGGTGCACCTAAACGCACCGGCATATGAAAAATCTCTTCGGCCAGCTCGACCACACCTTCCATTTTTGCGGTGCCGCCGGTTAACACAATGCCGCCGGGCAGCATGTCCTCAAAACCGCTACGGCGCAGCTCGGCCTGCACTAAGGTAAACAGCTCGTCATAGCGCGGCTCGACGACTTCTGCCAAAGCTTGGCGAGATAAATTACGTGCAGCCCGATCCCCTACACTCGGCACCTTGATGGTTTCATCAGGGCCGGTCAGTTTGGCCAGCGCACACGCGTATTTAATTTTTATCTCTTCGGCATTTTGCGTCGGCGTACGCAACGCCATGGCAATATCATTTGTCACTTGATCACCAGCGATCGGGATAACACCAGTGTGGCGAATCGCACCATCTGTAAAAATAGCAATGTCGGTAGTGCCACCACCGATATCGACAATGCATACTCCCAAATCGCGCTCGTCATCGGTCAACACCGAATAACTTGACGCCAGCTGCTCCAGGATGACGTCTTCGACCTCTAAGCCGCAACGCTTAATACACTTCTCAATATTTTGCGCTGCATTCACCGCGCAGGTCACTAAGTGGACTTTAGCTTCAAGCCGCACCCCCGACATTCCCAAAGGCTCTTTCACGCCCTCTTGATCATCGATCAAAAACTCCTGCGGTAAAATGTGCAGAATTTTTTGATCGGCGGGAATCGCCACCGCTTGCGCTGCATCAATCACCCGGTCGACGTCTTGTGAAAAAACCTCGCGATCTCTAATGGCAACGATGCCATGAGAGTTCAAGCTGCGGATATGGCTGCCCGCAATACCGGCATACACCGAATGTATTTGGCAGCCTGCCATTAACTCAGCCTCTTCAACGGCGCGCTGAATAGAGTGCACCGTCGACTCAATATTCACTACCACGCCTTTTTTTAAGCCGTTTGAGCGACACGAGCCAATACCGACAATCTCCAAATCCCCGTCAGGGGTGATGGCGCCGACGATGGCAACCACTTTGGATGTGCCGATATCCAAGCCCACTATCATTTTGTTGTCGTTTGAGCCCGCCATGTAAATGGACCTCTTCCCCAATGCTAAAAGTGTGTGAGTTAACTGGCCTCTTGCACCAGCACTTCATATTCATCGGACCAAGCTACCGCAAGGCCATTGGTATAGCGCAGATCAACCCGCACTACGGCTTCAAACTGCTGCATTAAATGTTCGTCGTACACCAACAAAAAACGCTGTATTTTTTCCGCCAAGTCGTCTTTCCCTAACACCAGCTCGGCGCCACGCGCCAGAGTAATACGCCATGCGCTCAGCTCATCGACCCACAGCCGGGCAATACTCAAGTTGCGCGAACGCAGCAAACGCGACAGGTCTTGGTACTGCTGCATAATCCGGGCAGACTGTTGCTCGCGACCGTTCAGCTCCGGCAAATCACTCAGCAGTTGCGTCTCGGGGGTATAAATAACCTCACCGCGTTGGTTTAAAAAGCCGTTGTCACCCCAGCGTGCGATAGGCACTTGCTCTACCAAGGTAACCACTAGGGCACTGGGCAAGCTGCGGGTTATCACCGCGCGTTCGATCCAGCCGTGCTGCTCAATTTTCTGCTTTAGCTGCGCGATATCTAAATCGACAAACTCGTTATCAATGGCCGAGCTGATCAAATCTGTCGCCGCCTCTCGGCTGACAAAATGAAACGGACCTTCGACCCGTACTTCATCGACCGGGTGTTGCAATACGCCATTGATCGCCGCGCCACCATAGTGATAAACCGAAAAGCCCACCCCGCCAATAAACATCACTAGCGCAACCCGTGACACAAGCGAGAGCAAACGTGCCACAACGGCGGCACTCGACGAACGGCTCGCGCCTCGCGGCATCGCCTGCCGGTAACCTTTGGCCCGCCCCGCCCGCTTGCTCATTACCCTAAGCTCTCCGCCAAAATCGCCAGTATCAATTCTGAAAACCCCAGCCCTGCGGCTTTCGCTGCCATCGGTACTAAGGAGTGATCGGTCATCCCCGGCACGGTATTGACCTCCAACATCTGAAACTTTCCGGCCCCATCGCGCATCACATCAACTCGCCCCCAACCACGGCAGCCTATGCTACGAAACGCTTGTAACGCTTGCGCCTGTAGCTCTTGCTCAACCGCTGCATCTAATCCACAAGGGCACAAATAGCGTGTATCATCGGCCAAATACTTCGCATCATAATCGTAAAAACTATGATCGGTTTCGAGCTTGATTGCCGGCAAAGCTCGCTCGCCCAAAATGGCTACGGTGTACTCTTCACCGCGAATTAAACGCTCGGCAATTACCACTGCATCAAACTTAGCGGCCGCGGCGTAAGCCGCTTGCAACTCAGCAACGTGGCTAACCCGGGCCATGCCAATACTTGAGCCTTCATGGGCGGGTTTAACCATGACTTCACCGCCCAGTGAGGCCAACACATCGGACCAATCACAATCTTTGTTGAGTACTAAAAAGTCTGGCGTAGCGACACCAATACCACGCCACAATTGCTTAGTGCGCAGCTTATCCATACCAATCGCGGATGCCTGAACATCGCTACCGGTGTAGGGAATGTCCAAATATTCCAACACCGCCTGAATACGGCCGTCTTCACCGCCGGGACCATGCAGCGCAATAAACGCACGATCAATACCGGCCTTTTGCAGGTGATCAATGCTGTGCTCACCAATATCAATCGCAACATGATCGACACCCAGTTCGGCTAAAGCAGACACCACCGCCGCGCCGCTGCGCAGGGATATATCGCGCTCAGCCGAGCGGCCACCAAACAAGACACCGACTCGACCTAACTGTTTAATAAGTTGGCTGTTTTCAGCTTTCATTTAACGCTAATACCCATTACTGAATTAATTGACGCTTAGCGAGCTCGATCGCCAATGCGCCCACGTTGCCCGCACCTTGGGTGATAACAATGTCACCTGGACGAACGATATCTTTGACCACGGCGGGCACACCATCGATGCCCTCAACAAAAATAGGGTCCACCTGTCCTCGATTGCGAATACTGCGCGATAACTGACGCCCATCCGCACCGGGAATCGCCTCTTCTCCGGCGCTGTAAACTTCCAACAACACCAGCGCATCAACACCCGAGAGAACATCGACAAAATCTTCAAATAAATCACGGGTGCGGGTGTAACGATGCGGCTGATACACCATTACTAAACGGCGCTCAGGCCAACCATCGCGAATCGCCTTGATCGTTGCACCCACCTCGCGCGGATGATGCCCATAATCATCCACCAACATGGCGGTGCCATCCTCGACAGGAAAGTCACCGTAAACCTGAAAGCGACGACCAACCCCGGCAAAGTTACCTAACCCGGCCACAATAGCGTCATCGCTAACGCCTTCGTCCCGCGCCACCGCGATTACCGCCAAAGCATTTAAAATATTGTGCACACCGGGGATATTAAGACGTACCGATAACACCTCCGCTTCATCGCGGCGCACCACGTCAAACTCGCTAAACATTTTATCTTGGCGAATATTAACCGCGCGTAAGTCGCAATCTTCACCCAAACCATAGGTAATAACCGGGCGCGCCACCTCGGGCAAAATATCTCGCACCACAGGGTCATCACCACACACTACCGCCAAACCATAAAAAGGCAGGTTGTGTAAAAACTCGATAAAGGTTTGCTTCAGTTTAGAGAAGTCACCTTCATAGGTATCCATGTGATCAGCATCAATGTTGGTAACAATCGCCACCATCGGCTGCAAGTGCAAAAAAGATGCATCACTCTCATCAGCTTCAGCCACTAAGTAGCGACTCTCGCCCAGCTGTGCGTTACTGCCGGCGCTATTTACCAACCCACCGATAATAAAGGTGGGGTGCCGATCAGCCGCTGCCAGCACCGAGGCCAGCAAGCTTGTGGTCGTTGTTTTACCATGGGTACCTGCGACCGCAATACCGTGGCGGTAACGCATCAACTCGCCCAACATTTCGGCGCGTCGCACCACTGGTATACGGTTATCCCGCGCCGCTTTCATTTCCGGATTGGACTCATCCACTGCGCTGGAATTTACCACCACATCGGCACCCATCACGTTATCGGCGCCGTGACCAAAAAAGATACGCGCGCCGAGCCCCGCTAAGCGCTGAGTCACACTAGATTCTTTTAAATCCGAGCCCGAGATGTCGTAACCCTGATTAATCAACACCTCGGCAATACCGCTCATACCCGCGCCACCGATGCCGATAAAATGTATTCGGCGAATACGGCGCATCTCGGGCACTTCGTAATACTTCATAACTTTATCCATTGATAAGCTCCTCGGTAAGCTGGGCTACCGCGCCGGCCGCATCGGTTTTATGCAATGTCCGAGCAGCGTTTGCCATTTGCTCCAAGGTGCGGCGATCGGACAAGCGCTCATAAAGCACTCGAGCCAGACTCTCAGCATTTAGCTGAGCCTGAGGAATACTGATACCAGCGCCTGCGCCCGCCATAACTGCCGCGTTGTGCGTTTGATGATCATCAATCGCGCTGGGTAACGGAATAAACAAAGCACCGAGCCCGACGGCCGCCAACTCGGCCACCGTTAAGGCGCCAGCACGGCAAATAACGACATCAGCCCACGCGTAAGCCGATGCCATATCATCGATAAATGGCTCGACCCGCGCATTTACTTGATGTTCAAGATAACCTGCTAGCGTCGCCTCTTCGTGGCGGGCACCGCACTGGTGCCAAACATTAAACGTAAGCGCTGGCGCGCAGCCGGCCAAGGCTTTTGGCACTAACTCGTTAATCGCGCGCGCGCCCAAGCTACCTCCCAGCACCAGCAATCGTAGCGGCTCACCTTCACGCTCGGCAAAGCGCTCAGCCGGAGCAGGTAAAGCGATAATCTCATCGCGTACGGGGTTGCCCACCCAGCGGCAGCCGGGCAGTACATCGGCAAAGCCAGAGGCAACAACCCGGGCAAACCGCGCTAAAATTTTGTTGGTTGTACCAGCAATTGCGTTTTGTTCATGGACAACCAAAGGAATACGCAACAGCCAGGCGGCCAACCCACCGGGGCCAGAAGCAAAACCACCGAAACCCACCACAACATCGGGCTGGCGCTTGCGCAAAACACTAATGGCCTGCCAGAGTGCCGCCACAATTAAAAACGGAGCCTTAAGCAAACCTAAAGCGCCACGACCGCGAACACCTTCAATACGGATATAATCAATGTCGATCCTGGCGTCGGGGATAACACGCGCCTCAATCCCTTTGCGCGTGCCCAACCAAGACACCTGCACCTGATCTGCGCTCAAACGACGAGCCAATGCCAGTGCCGGAAACACGTGGCCGCCGGTACCGCCCGCCATAATCACCACCCGGCTCATGCGCCCACCTCGGCCGCATCTGGTGCAGAGTGTTTAACGCGAGACGGATTAGTGACTGACGTTTTTTTCTCGGGAATCGCACGCATCTCAATATCAGCGCGCACGACAAATGCCATAAGGGCACAACTGACAATCAAACTACTGCCACCATAGCTAATAAATGGCAGGGTTAACCCTTTAGTCGGCAACAAGCCTGAGGCAACCCCAATATTAATAAACACTTGCAGAGAGAAAAGCACAGCGACACCAAACACCGCAAACGCCAAAAAGTAATTGTCGCGGCTCATGCAAGTACGAAACACTCCTAAAATACGCAAGACTAAGGCACCGAATACGGCAATCAGCAAAGCCCCACCAAGCATGCCAAACTCTTCAGCGTATATCGCAAAAATAAAATCGGTGTGAGCTTCCGGCAGGTAAAAAAGCTTTTGCAAGCTATTACCTAAGCCCATACCAAGCCACTCGCCCCGGCCAAAAGCAATCAGGGATTGGGTAAGCTGGTAGCCGGCGTTAAACTGATCGGCCCATGGGTCCATAAATGTGACCAAACGTTTCAACCGATACGGACTCATAATCGCAATAGCGGCCATAACAGCCACCGCGCCAAGGGCTAAAGGAAAAAAGTAACGCAGCTTAAGGCCGGCAATAAACATGACCGCAATAACGGTAACCGCAATCACCACGGTACTGCCAAAGTCTGGCTCTAACACCAACAGTAATAACACCAGCGCCAACAACGAAATTAATTTTCCAAACTCACGCCAGCCACTTAACCCTTGCGGATAACGCTGCGCAAAATAGTTAGCAAAAAACATCAATACCGCAAACTTAGCGACTTCTGATATTTGCACCGCAAAAAAACCAAAACTAATCCAGCGCTGCGAGCCATTAACCCGCTTGCCCACCCCTGGAATCAAAACCGCCGCCAACAAAACAACCGCGATAATTAGCAAAGGCACGCTAAAGCGCCGCCAAGTATCACTCGGCAACAGCAAAACCACACTGGCACCTGCGGCACTCATCAGCAAAAAGACTAAATGACGTTTTAAAAAGTACCAGCTGTCATCGTAGGTAGCATTGGCAAACGCCACCGACGCCGAGGCAACCATCACCAACCCAATAGACAAGAGCGCAAGCCATAGACAAATCAGTGTGCCATCCACAGAGGTGCGGGAATAAATAGCTAAGGGCTGCGACTTCATTGCAACCCTCCTACCGCCTGACGAAACGCATCGCCACGGGCTTGATAATCGCTAAACATATCAAAGCTGGCACACGCGGGGCTTAACAACACGCCATCACCTACCGCAGCGGCAGCCTGTGCTTGGGCCACAGCCTGGGCCATAGAGTCGGCATACTGGTAGCTCACCTCGCCGTCGAGTAACGAGGCAATTAACTGGGCATCTTGACCAATTAACACGCAGCTACGGGCATGCGTTTTAAGTGCGGGCAACAGCGCCGCAAAGGTTTGGTCTTTTGCCACACCACCGAGAATAACAACCAGTTTTCCGTCTTCGCGTGCCAGGCCGTTAACAGCCGCCAGCGTTGCTCCGACATTAGTGCCTTTGGAATCGTTGTAATAACTCACCCCTGCGACATCGGCAACCCATTCGCAGCGATGCGCAAGGCCGCTAAACGAGGTAAGAACCGACAGCATCACATCGACCGGAAAACCCGCTGCTTTGCCAATAGCCAGTGCCGCTAAAGCGTTATCGATATTGTGCCGCCCCGGTAACTTTAAAGCTGACGCTGGCACTAACGCTGTTATCCCATCGCACAACCAACTTTTACCCTCTTGCTCGCGCAGTCCCATATTTTTAAAATCGGCCCCGCCACCAAATGAGGTGCGTAACACATCATCGGCGAGCGGCGGCTGGGTAAGCGGATCGGTACGGTTAACCACCACGTGTTTAGCGCCATAGTAAATACGCTGTTTGGCTCGATGATAGGCCGGCATACCATCGTAACGATCAAGATGATCGGCACTGATATTTAAAATACAGGCGACATCAGCGCCCAGTTTAGTCACTGTTTCCAACTGAAAACTCGACAGTTCCAACACATACAACTGAGCATTTTGCGCCAGTAAATCCAGCGCTGGTGTGCCTAAATTGCCACCAACAGCAACATCAATACCCGCCGCCTTGGCCATCTCACCCACTAAGGTGGTTACTGTGCTTTTGCCGTTAGACCCGGTAATAGCAATAATAGGCGCGTTAACATGGCGCACAAACAACTCAATATCACCGACAACCGGCACACCCAAATCGTGCGCGGTGGCAATCGCGGTCATACTCAGCGGCAGCCCCGGGCTTAGAACGATCTCGTCAGCACTTTGCAACAGCCCCTCATCCCACACCCCAAACTCGCAGTGCACATCGGGGAACTCGGCCGCTATAGCATCCTGCGCCGGTGGATTTTCCCGGGTATCAAACAATACAAACGGCATATTCTGCTCGCGCAGAAAACGCGCCGTAGACAGACCGGAGACTCCGGTGCCCACAACGGCGATCATTCTGCTGGATGCGATTAAATTGCTCACGTTTATATAGCCTTACCTAACGTAACTTCAGTGTCGCCAGCCCAAACAATACGAGCATGACGGTAATGATCCAAAAGCGCACGATAACCCGTGGCTCAGGCCAACCTTTTAATTCAAAGTGATGATGCAACGGCGCCATTCTAAAGATTCGGCGCCCGGTTAATTTGTAAGAGCCCACCTGCAAAATCACCGAGACTGTCTCCGCCACGAAGACCCCACCCATAATAAAGAACACCACTTCGTGACGAACAATAACGGCGATAATGCCCAGTGCTGCGCCGAGCGACAAAGCGCCAACATCACCCATAAAGACTTGTGCGGGGTAGGTGTTAAACCACAAAAAACCTAAGCCGGCACCGCACAGCGCGGCACAAAAGACCACCAACTCACCACTACCAGGCACATGGGCAATATGCAGGTACTGGGCAAACTCGTAGTGCCCGGTGACATAAGCGATAACACCAAGGGCGCCGGCCACCATAACCGAGGGCATAATGGCCAAACCATCGAGACCATCGGTTAAATTAACCGCATTACTCGCACCAACCACCACAAAGTAGCTCAGCACGATGTAAAAAATCCCCAACGGTAATGCAAAGCTTTTTAAGAACGGCAAGAACAGCTGTGTTTCAACCGGCAATGTCGCCGTCATGTACAGATAAATAGCCGCACCCAAGCCACCGACAGACTGCCAAAAATATTTCCACCGCGCGGGTAAACCACGGGAGTTTTTCTTAACGACTTTGCGGTAGTCATCGACCCAACCCACCGCACCAAATATTGCGGTCACCGCCATTACCACCCACACGTAACGGTTACTTAAATCGGACCACAGCAAACTGCTGATAAATATGGCTGCCAGAATTAAGGTGCCCCCCATCGTCGGGGTGCCTGATTTACTCAAGTGCGATTGCGGACCGTCATCGCGAACCGACTGGCCAATTTGCAACTGATTCAGTTTGCGAATCATCCAGGGCCCTAGCAGTAACGAAATCCCCAGTGCCGTCATCACACTCAGGATGGCGCGCAGTGTTAAATACTGAAACACGAAAAAGCCGCGAAAGTATTCTTGTAGTTGTTCGGCCAGCCATAACAGCATTTATTGGTTCTCCTCGTCAGTCAAAGCCCGAACCACGATATCCATTCGGGCACTGCGCGAGCCTTTTATTAAAACAGTATGGTCGGCACCTATCGTCATTTTTTGCAGATGCGCGATCAAATCACTGTGCTCATCAAAATGTTTAGCGGTGCCCGAAAAATTATCGGTAACGGCCTGAGCCAATGAGCCACAACTGAATACCGCTTGAATATTTTTGTTAGACGCATAGGCGCCGATCTCGGCGTGCAGCAAGTAAGCCTCTTCGCCCAACTCACCCATATCGCCAATCACCAAAATGTTGTCACCGGGCATTTCGGCCAAAACATCGATGGCCGCACGTACGGAGCCCGGATTGGCGTTGTAGCTATCGTCGATCACCCGGGCTCCATTGGCCCCAGCTTTAACGTTCATGCGCCCCGACACTGGAGCAAATGCATTTAGCCCGGCACAAATAGATTCGTCGCTCGCGCCAACCGCCTGAGCACAACAGGCAGCAGCCAGAGCATTGCGTACATTGTGCAGCCCAAATGCCGGCAAATTTATCGCCAATGTCCGGCCCTGCAAGTGCAGATTAAAGCGGGTGGTCATACCGCATGGCGTAATATCACTGGCGTAACAATCGGCGGCGGAGTCGGACAACGAAAAACCAATATGCGCACGATTGTGTAGCTGTGCTAACCACACAGGGGCAAACTGATCATCCAGATTAATCACACAGCAACCATCGGCTGCAACGCCTTGGTAGATTTCACCTTTGGCATCGGCCACACCTTCAATCGAGCCAAACCCTTCCAAGTGCGCCGGCATTACATTGTTAACCAGCGCCACATCAGGCTGGGCCAGCTCACATAGATAAGCGATTTCGCCGATAGCACTGGCGCCCATTTCGATCACCGCATACTGCTCCGTCCCCTCGAGGCGCAACAAGGTTAACGGCACACCAATGTGGTTGTTAAAGTTGCCTTGGGTGGACATAACCTCCCCCTCGCAACGCAAAATACCGTCAACCATAGAGCGCACCGAGGTTTTACCGCTAGAGCCGGTAATGGCGACGACTGGCCCCTCAAAGCGCTCGCGATTTAAACGGGCGATCTCACCTAAGCCGAGCGTGGTATCGTCTACCTGCAACTGCGCCAAAGTGCACCCCGGCACGGGAGTGTCCACTAAAGCCCCGACGGCGCCGGCGTCTTGCACCGCAGCCAAATACTGATGCCCATCGAAGCGAGGTCCGCGCAGCGCGACAAAAAAATCGCCCGCTTGAATCTTGCGCGAATCGGTACAGACCCGGGTAAAGCTACGGGACTCACCACTGGCACTAGTCATCAATTTATAAGCCAGTTCGCGCTGCAGCTGCGCGATCGTCATACTGCCGATCATGCCTGCCCCCCTTGAGCGTCTTTTTCAAGGCGCTTCACGAGGGCGGCACGCGCTTGCTGCACATCACTAAACGGCAGCTGACGTTGCGCAAAAATTTGCACCGCCTCATGCCCCTTGCCAGCCAGCAAAACGGTGTCACCGGCACGTGCTTGCTGCACTGCTAGATCAATCGCTTTATCGCGCTCGGCAATTACTAGACAGCGCTCGGGGTGATGCATGCCACGGACGATTTCACCGGCAATACTAGCCGGGTCTTCACCGCGCGGATTATCGTTGGTCACTATGGTGTAGTCCGCTGACTTTTCAGCCACTCGCCCCATAGCCGGACGTTTTTCACGGTCGCGATCACCGCCACAACCAAACACACACCAAAGGCTGCCTTCGGTGTGGCGTCGCAGTGCTCGTAAGGTTTTTTCTAGCGCGTCGGGCGTGTGAGCATAATCCACTACCACCTGAACCCCTTGATCGGCGCGCAAACGAACCTGTTCCATTCGCCCTGGGGCGGATTGCAACCTAGGGACGACCGCTGCGATTTTATCCAACGCGTAACCCTGTGATATCGCCACCGCGATCGTGGCTAAAATATTACTGGCATTAAAATCGCCAATCAGTGATGAGGTAATCTCAGCACTTCCCTTCGACGTGTGCACCGTACCGGTGATACCATCGGCACAATAGGTTAACGCCTCGAAATAAACATCAGCTTTTTTTGAGCTAAGGGAATAACTGAACACCTGCTCCAGCGTTTCGGCTTTTTTCAGTAGTGACTTACACCAACTGTCATCGCGATTGATAATCGCGCACTGCAAATCACGCGCTTTTAACAAACGCGCCTTAGCTTTGCCGTACGCTTTTAAATCACCGTGAAAATCTAAATGATCGTGGGATAAATTGGTGAATACCGCCGTCGACATGCGCACGGCTTTAACACGACCTTGCGCCAGCGCATGGGAAGACACTTCCATCACCACTGAGCCAATACGCTGCTCAGCTAAATCACGCAACAACGCCTGGCTGGAGATAGCGTCGGGCGTTGTAAAGCCGGTCGCCTGCAGTGGCTCGCCTACCCGGCCGTAACCGAGCGTGCCAACTACCGCCGCACGCTGCCCAAGCGCTTCAAGCAACTGGGCAATTAACAAACTGCACGTGGTTTTACCGTTCGTGCCAGTCACGCCAATAATGTTTAGCTCCGCGCTGGGGTCAGCGTAAGCACGAGCGGCGATAGCACTCATTTTTGCGCTTAGCCCCACCACCGAGATTAACGGCACCGAACCACGATATTCCACCGCCGGCGCTTTCGCTTCGGCCTCCATGACCACAGCACTGGCGCCACGGTGAATCGCATCACTGATATAGTCGCGCCCGTCCACCGTCGCGCCCTGCAGCGCGACAAAAACATGGCCCGGCATAATGCGACGACTATCAGCCTGCAACACGGACCAACGCACTGAATCCAACTCGTGCAAGGATTCATCGTCCAGCACCTGGGCCAGGGTCATAGCGCGCTCATTCATGCGGGCAGCCATCACAGCAACGTCCCTCCGTGCTGAGCCAAGGCTGGCGTCGACTCCAGCTTCCTGACACTGACCCGCGCGCCTTCGTTCTCGGGGGGCTCTTGCAAAAGCCGCAAAGCGCCACCGGTAATACTAGAAAAAATTGGCGCCGCCACTTGGCCGCCGTGGTATTTATCATCACGCGGCTCATCAATCATAACGGCCACCACTATGGCCGGATCTTGCGCGGGCGCAACGCCCACAAACGAGCCCACATAACGGTTCTCGGAGTAACCGCCCGCATCCGCCTTGTGGGCAGTACCGGTTTTACCGGCGACGCTGTAGGAGTCGACATTGGCGCGCGTGCCTGTGCCACCGGTGGCGACGACTTTGCGCAGCATTTTCATCACTTTGTGGGTGTATTGCTTATCCACAATTTGCTCACCCGGAATCTCTTCTCCCTCTTTGCGCAATAAAGACACAGGATGTTTAATGCCGCCGGTCGCCAGCACACTGTAAGCTTGCGCCAGCTGAACCATGGTTAGATTTAGACCGTAGCCAAATGCGTAAGTCGCTTGCTGGATTGGCTTCCACTTATTGTAAGAGGGCAGCACACCGACGGCCTCACCGGGAAACCCCGTGCCAGTCCCTTGCCCCAAACCTAAACGGTAATACATATTGCGAATAATGTTCGGCTCAAGCTTAAGAGCCAGCTTGGTCATACCCACCTGGCTGGACTTGGAAATAACATGGGTTAAATCCAGCTTGCCGTAATCCACCGGATCATAAAGCGCCTTACGTCCCACTTGCACATAGCCGGGGGTGGTATCAATCACGGTGTAAGGCTCGAAGCGCCCCGTCTCAAGTGCCGCCACCATGGCCAGAGGCTTCATGGTAGAGCCGGGCTCAAAGACATCGGTCAGCGCGCGGTTGCGCAAGCTAGCCGTTTTAATACTCGCCCGGTCGTTGGGGTTGTAGGAGGGCTGATTGACCATCGCCAACACTTCACCGGTGCGCACATCCAGCACCACCACCGAGCCCGCTTTGGCACCAAACTCTTGCACCGCTTTTTTCAGCTCGCGATGAGCAAGGTGCTGCAAGCGCAAATCAATACTCAACGCCAAAGGGCGGCCGCTGCGCGCCGCTTTCGTTAAACCTAGGTCTTTAACCGTGCGGCCGCGCAAATCCTTGATCACTTGCTTGGCGCCACTCTCGCCGGTCAGCCATGCATCGTAGGCCAACTCCATGCCCTCTTGGCCGCGATCATCCACATCGGTAATACCCACTAACTGCGCTGCCACTTCGCCGGCGGGGTAATAGCGACGATACTCGCGCTGGGAGTAAACGCCATCGACACCCAAAGCCAAAATGCCCTGCGCCTCTTGCGGCGGCAAGTGGCGCTCTAAATACATAAACTCTTTATTAGAAAAGCGCGACAAGCGCGACTCTAACTCGGCCTGACTCCAGCCCAGCTTTTGCGACAGCGCTGCCCACTGCTGCGGCTTTTGCAACAACACTTGCGGGTTGGCCCAAATAGATTCTACCGGCGTACTCACCGCTAAGGGCTCACCATTGCGATCAGTGATAACACCGCGATAAGCACTGATTGGCTCAGTGCGCAAAGTACGAGCGTTGCCCTGGCCCTGCAAAAACTCAAAGCCACGATCGGCATCGGGCAGCACTTGCAGTGACGCTATTCGCCCAAGCAGCGCAACAGCGAGCACTAGCAAAGCCAGTAACACACTGTAAAAACGCCAGGACTTTAGCGTGAGTGGCCGCACTTAACGCTCCTTCTCGATTAAAATTATTTGGCTGGCATCTGGCACCTTCATGCCCAACCGCTCAGCCGCTTGTTTTTCTACCCGGGTATACGACGCCCAAGTACTCTGCTCTAACAAATACTGGCCCCACTGGACCTCTAAATCGGCCGATTCGCGCCGCAGCGTTTCAAGCTCATTGGTATCGCGGCGCACTTGCTGCGTCACCGCCACCACCGCCAGAGCCGACACTATGTTGGTGAGCCACAAGCCCACCACCACTAACCAGCGCCAGTTGCTCGCCCCGTTTGACGACCCGCGATTCACAGCAACTACGCAAGTTTTTCGGCGACGCGCATCACAGCACTGCGTGCGCGTACATTGCGACCCAACTCATCGCCCCCGGCTTTAACGGCCTTAGAGCGACTGCGTAAACGTCGGTTTAACTGCGACTCCATCAAGGGCACACCGCGCGGCACCGGATCGCCTTTTTCATGACGACGAATAAAACGCTTCACTAAGCGATCTTCCAGCGAGTGAAAACTGATCACCACCAAGCGCCCGCCAACCGCCAGCATCTCCAACGCCTGATCCAGCACACTCTCAAGGTCGCCCAGTTCATTATTGATATGAATGCGAATCCCCTGAAACGCTCGGGTAGCCGGATGCTTACCTTTTTCCCAGGCCGGGTTGGCCTCTTTTAATATGTGTGCCAGACGCCCGGTGCGGGTAATGGGCGACTGCTCACGCTCGCGCACCACCGCATTGGCCATGCGCTTGGCAAAGCGCTCTTCGCCATACTCTTTCATTACCCGGGCCAGCTCAGACTCAGCGGCGGTATTAACCCACTCGGCCGCGCTCATGCCACGAGTTTGATCCATCCGCATATCGAGCGGGCCATCATTTAAAAAACTAAAGCCGCGCTCGGGCTCGTCCAGCTGCGGGGACGACACCCCAAGGTCCAGCAAAATGCCATCTACCTTACCCGCCTTCTCGCGCTCGCCTACTAAACGGCTCAGCTCAGCAAAGCTGGTGTGTTCAATAGCAAAGCGCGCGTCACTGCCAAAGCGGTGACGCGCCACATCAATTGCACTGGTATCTTTATCGATCGCCAGCAACTGGCCATCGGCATCCAAACGCTCGAGAATTCGGTCGCTGTGCCCACCGCGCCCAAATGTACCGTCGACGTAAAAGCCGGACGCATTTTCCACCAACGCGTCCACCGCCTCATCGAGAAGCACGGTTATATGTGGCTGCTCACCCATGTTGACTCCTATAACACCAGTGACTGCAGTTCTTCGGGCATGTCGTCGTCGCCGGGCTCTTCCATCTGGGCAAACCAGCTGCTTTCACTCCACAACTCCAGCTTGTCACCAAGCCCTGCAAGCATTAGTTTTTTGTCCAGATCAGCGTAAGAACGCAGCGTTGGCGGCACCAATATTCGTCCGTTGGCATCCATTTCGAGGGAACAGGCATAACCGATCAGCAGACGCTGAACCCGGCGCGACGCCTTATTCATGGTGGGCAAGCTTTGAATCTTAGGTAGAATTTCCTGCCACTTGGGCTCGGGAAACACCAACAAGCAGCGGTCTTCAGTATGAGCCGTCACCACCAAACGTCCGGCACACGACTCCACCAACCCCTCACGTACCCGGGTCGGTATCGCCATACGCCCTTTGGCGTCCATATTGATGGCATGACTACCTGTAAACACTTTTCACCACTTATTAGGAGTTTGATTCCACAAAAAACCACTATTACCCACTTTTTTCCACATTGCACACTATAAATCCGGCAGGAACAAAGTCAAGCAAGCACGCGGGAAAATGCAGGTAAAATTCACAAAAGCGGGGGAAAAGTTCGTTAACTGGTAGACATCTAGCGAAGAGGAATGCAGCAAAACACAAACAATAACTTTATATTACAAAGAGATACAAACAACTCTTAAGAAGTTACTTTAAGTGTGGGACTGTTTAGAATTAAAAGAGGGGTAACTATAGACGATTGCGACATATAGAAGCGCAACTCAAAAGAAGTAGTTCGGAGCCGGCCTGTAAGCCGGGTTCTGTCTGGGACAGTCATTCATCTGGGATGCGTGTCACCACACACCTCATGCAACCTACCCGAATCCAGTGCGGGCCACACCAATGGATTCCTATTTGGTCTTGCTCCGAGCGGGGTTTACCATGCCACGAACTGTTACCAGACGCGCGGTGCGCTCTTACCGCACCCTTTCACCCTTACCGGCAACCGAGGTTGCTTAGGCGGTCTACTCTCTGCTGCACTTTCCGTAAGCTCGCACTTCCCAGGCGTTACCTGGCGCTCTGCCCTATGGAGCCCGGACTTTCCTCCACCCGCTAAAAGCGAGCAGCGACTGCCGAGCCGACTCCGAGCGAACACCTTAGCGTAGCGCCCCAAAAAGTCAAGCAAAGTTAAGCGGGTCCACACCCACAGAGCTATAAGGGCCGTTACTGCCGCTGCGCAAGCGCCCACTGATACAACTCGTTCTTCTTGGCGCCGGTTAACTTTGCCCCCAGCGCGGCCGCCTGCTTTACTGGCAACTCCTCCAACAGCAAATGCATTACCCGCTCGGTTTCAGCGCTCATCCCCACTTTGCGCTCGGGTGCGCCATGCACCAACAACACGATCTCGCCGCGCTCTTGGTTGCTATCGGCGCTGATCCACTGCACCATTTGCGCCGCGGGGGCCGTATGGATAGTCTCAAAGGTTTTCGTGATTTCGCGGGCGATCACCAGCTCACGTTCGGCGCCAAACGCCGTCGCCATGTCTTTGACACAGGCCAGCACCCGATGGGGTGCCTCGTAAAAAATAAGCGTGCGCGGCTCATCAGCGAGTGCCTCTAGCGCCGCTAGCCGAGCGCCGGCTTTGGCCGGCAAAAAACCCTCAAAAGTAAAACGATTAGAAGGCAAGCCCGCGGCACTTAAGGCGGCAACAAACGCACAGGCACCCGGGATCGGCACTACCCGGATACCGCTTTGGCGCGCAGCGCGCACAAGCCGGTAGCCTGGGTCGGACACCAGCGGCGTACCGGCATCACTGATCAACGCCACCTCCTCGCCCGCCTGCAATTGCGCTAAAATCTGCTCGGTGCGTTTATCATCACTGTGATCATGGTAGGCAACACAGCGGCCCGTTATGGCAAAATGCTCCAGTAATCGAGCGCTGTGGCGAGTATCCTCGCACGCTATTAACGCAACGGACTGGAGCACCTGCACCGCGCGCGGTACCATATCACCCAAGTTTCCTATGGGCGTAGCGACAACATAAAGTGTACCGAGCGACTGCGACATGATTGCACCTGAGTTACAAAAGGCGCAGTTTAACACCGCCGGCACTGCATCGCTGCCCTCCTCAACAAGAGTCGAACCATGCGCAACAACCTAGCACGAGTTTTGTCTGTTTTAAGCCTGGGCCTACTGTTAACGGCCTGCGCACCACAATCTACGCGTACAGGCAGTACTGACGAGGGCAATGCCAGCAGCCAGGCACTCGAGCGGCAAGTTAATAAGCTGGTAGACAAAGCTCGCCAAGGCAGCCCCAGCGAACGTACCGATTATTTGCTACAAGCGGCCGAGCTGCTGCAACAGCAAGGACAAACCGATTGGGCTTACTCACTGCTGCAACCACTATCAGCGCAATCCATGAGCGATGCGGTCTACCTCAACTACCTACAAAGCTACAGTGCTATCGCCTACGCCAGCGACCACTTCTTTGAGGCTCGCGACGCACTCAGCAGCCCCCGACTCAAGCAACTTTGGAGCACACTGCGGCCCGAGCAGCAACGCACGCTGCTAGAGCGGCGCGCCCAAACCAGCTCGTTGCTGGGCGATTATCAATCCAGCCTCGCCACTCGCGTGGAGCTGGGTTACCTCCTAGGCCGCGATGAGCTCTACCTTAACAACGAGGCCATTTGGCAAGACCTAATGAGCTTAACAACACCCGAACTGGACGAGCTGGCCACCAGTGCCGACAACGCCACCCTAAGTAGCTGGGCAACGCTGGCGCAGGTAACGCGTGATAGCGCCGCCAACCTTAATCGCCAGCTTGAGCGGGTCGACCTATGGCGCATGCAGCACCCCAGCCATCCAGCCAACTTAGAGCTACCCAGCGATTTACAGCTGCTGGGTCAGCTGATTGCCCAGCAGCCGCAAACCATTGCCCTGCTGTTACCCCAGCGCGGTCGCCTGGCCGGCGCTGCCAACGCAGTAAGAGATGGCTTTTTAGCGGCCTACTTTGCCGAGCGCAGCGCTGAGCAAAACCCTACTATTCGGCAGTACGACACCGACACTGGCGATATCAATCAGCTATACGACCAAGCGGTTAGCGAAGGCGCCGAATTAATTATCGGGCCACTGGCAAAAGACAATGTCGACGCGCTGGCCCAAAGATCAAGCCTTAGCGTGCCAGTACTCGCTTTAAATTATCGCGAGCAAAACTCCGATAAAAGCGCAAACACGACCAACCTTAATATTGCCGATTTAAAAGTGCCGCCGCTGCAAGCCAAGCTGCCAGGCGTAATACCCATAAACACGAGCAACCCGACACTCACAGGCAATCAACCGACAGCCAACAACTCACTGTTTGCGCCAGCGCTCTATCAATTTGGTTTGGCCGCCGAAGACGAAGCCCGACAAATCGCCCGCCATGCACACCTGCAAGGCCATCGTCGGGCCATGATTATCGCCCCCGATATCGATTGGGCCGAGCGCAGTGTCGAGGCGTTTATTCAGCAGTGGCAACAACTGGATGGCGAAGTCGTCGCGCTAAGCCGCTATATTGGCGCCGGCGATTACTCGGACGTTCTTAAGCGCTCGCTATTGGTGGACGATAGCGAACAGCGCCACAGCCAGTTGCGCAAAATTATTTACACCAACAGCCACTTTGAACCGCGCCGGCGCAAAGATATCGAGATGATTTTTTTAATCGCCAACCCACCTCAGGCGCGACAAATTAAACCGACTCTGGCGTTTCACTACGCCGGCGATATACCTGTATTTGCCACCAGCCAGATTTACAACGGCACCGACAGCCCCAAGGCCGACCGCGATTTAAACGGTATACGCTTTAACACGCTGCCGTGGCTATTTGCCGACAACGTCGAAACCCAATCGATAGACGCCAACACCGATGCGCCGCCTGCCTATGAGCGGCTGCACGCCATGGGCGCCGACGCCTATCATCTTTACCCGCGTTTACCGCAGTTAAAACATTTACCACAAACCCGGGTGCTGGGCGCGACGGGCATGCTAAGCATGCTGCAAGATGGCCGCATTGTGCGCGAGCAAATTTGGGCCGAGTTTGACGACGGCATTGCCAAACCAATCACCAGCAGCGCCATCCAGCGCGCCGGCAACGCTCCGTGATCAGCCGAGTGCTGCGCACACTAAAACCGCAGCCCAATCGCGGCCAACAGGCCGAGCGGCAGGCGCGCGACTTTTTACAGCGCGCCGGCTTAACCTTTGTGGCCGCCAACGTCACTGGTGGTGGCGGCGAAATTGACCTTATTATGCGCGACCAAACCACCGTGGTTTTTGTCGAGGTTCGGCTGCGAGGCAATCAACACTTTGCCAGTGCCAGTGAAAGCGTTAACAGCGCCAAGCAGCGCAAACTTATCCAAGCCGCCCAACACTACCTGCAGCGCGAAAAACTCACCGACAAAGTCCCCTGTCGATTTGATGTGGTAGCATTGCAATCACTGGACTCGGCGCAGCCGCCCGAGTGGATCAAAAATGCCTTTGGCGCCGCTTAAATGTCTGACGATAAAGAGAACATTATGGATCAGCGGGTTATTACCCTCTTTCACGAAAGTATCGAAGCCAAAATGCAGGCGGGCGAGCAGCTCGCCCCTCTCATTGCCCACAGCAGCGAATTGATTGTCGAAACACTGCTCAATGAAGGTAAAATCATCACCTGCGGTAACGGTGTCAGTGGCGCACTCGCGCAAACGTTTACCGCCAGCCTGATTAACCGTTTTGAGCACGAGCGCCCCAGCTTACCGGCCATTAATATCGGCGCCGACGTTATTACCCAATCGGCCATCGCCCACGACTACACCTACAACGAGATCTACGCCAAACAAATTCGTGCAATCGGCCAACCGGGCGATGTGCTGGTATTGCTCAGCGCCTCCGGCAGTGCCAGCAATTTACTGCAAGCAATCAGCGCCGCCCACGACCGCGACATCACCGTTATTGCGCTTACCGGACGCGACAGTGACGACGTTATTGCACTGTTGGACAATCGCGATGTCGAACTCCCGACACCCGATGCAAGTTTTGCCCGCATCCACGAAGTGCATCTGCTCACACTGTTTTGCCTGTGCGACTTAATTGAAGAACAACTGTTTGGGAGCCACGAATAATGCCTCACATGTTTGCCCGCTGGTTACTGCTTGGCACCTTTATCGCCGCCTTTAGCGGCTGCACCAGTATCATTAGTGCCACCACCGACGAACCCATCCAAATCGACCCCGGCAAACGCTCGTTAGGGGTAAAAATCGACGACAACCAAATCGAGACCATCGCTTCGGTGAATATCGACAAAGCCAGCAAGGCGCTGGACAACGCCCCCGTCAGCGTTCACAGCTTTAACGCCGTGGTTCTGCTGATCGGCCAAGTGCCCACCAACGAGGCTCGCGAGCTGGCCGGCAATACTGTGCGCAAAATGCCCAACGTGCGCCAAGTGCACAACGAGCTGCAAGTGCAAGCGCCCATTTCTTTACTCGCCGGTGCCAACGATAGCTGGCTAAGCACTAAAATTCGCTCTAAGCTACTCACCAATCGCGACATCGAAAGCGGCCGGGTACAAATCGTTACCGAGAACAATACGGTTTACTTAATGGGACTGGTGACTCGCGCCGAGGCCGAAACCATCACCGACGTGGCGCGCCACACTGGTGGTGTCCAAAAAGTTGTACGGGTATTTGAATACATCGACTAATTGTTTAAAGGGATTGCCATATGAGCATAAGCACAATTGTTGTACTCGTTATTCTCGCCGCACTGGTGCTCTACATTATCAGTGTTTACAACCAACTCGTCGCACTTAAAAACCGCTTTGAAAACGCCTTTGCCCAAATCGAGGTACAACTTAAGCGACGCTACGACCTGATCCCCAACTTGGTCGAAACCGCCAAAGCCTACATCACCCACGAGCGCGAAACGCTGGAGGCGGTAACTCAGGCACGCAACCAAGCCATGTCGGGTTTACAAGCCGCCTCTGCGGCTCCGGGCGACGCGGCGGCCATGGGCCAATTAGCCGGCGCTGAAGGTGCACTCAGCAGCGCACTTGGGCGTTTAAATGTGGTTATGGAAGCCTACCCCGACCTAAAAGCCTCGACCAATATGCAACAGGTATCCGAAGAGCTAACCAGCACCGAAAACCGTATTGCCTTTGCTCGCCAGGCTTTTAATGACTCAGTGATGAACTACAACACTTACAAGCAAGGCTTTCCGCCCGTGGTATTGGCCGGCATGTTCGGTCACGCGCAAGACGCCAGCTTGTTGGAGTTTGACGACAGCGAGGCAATCGCCGAAGCCCCCAAAGTTTCGTTTTAATCGCCTCCCATACAAGCCTAGCGCCAATGAATTTCTTCGAGCAACAAGACATTGCCAGACGCAACACCAAGCGTCTGGTGATGCTGCTGATACTTGCCATAATCTCCCTTATCGCGGTAACCACCGCACTGTTTGCCGGCATCATGTTTTACCTGCAAACCGGCAACAGTGCCCACCATCTGGAAACCGCCGGCATGGGGTTTTGGTCCAGCCTCGCAACGCTGCTCGACTGGCAAACCGTTAGCGGTATATCCATGCTAGTCATAACGGTTGTGCTCATCGGTGGGCTGTATAAATACCAGCAACTACGGCGCGGTGGACGCGTTGTCGCAGAGTCTTTAGGTGGCCGCCTTATTAATATTGATACTCGCGACTTAAACGAGCGCAAGCTGCTTAATGTCGTCGAAGAAATGGCAATTGCCTCTGGCGCGCCGGTACCGCCCGTGTACTTACTAGAGGAGCCCGCGATTAATGCCTTTGCCGCCGGTCACACGCCGCAAGACGCGGTCATCGGGGTAACGCGAGGCTGTATCGAGCAGCTTAACCGCGACGAACTGCAAGGTGTTATTGCCCACGAATTTAGCCATATTTTTCACGGCGACATGCGGCTTAACATGCGCTTAGTCGCGCTGTTAAATGGCATTTTACTGCTCGGATTGATCGGGCACTTTATGGTGCGCGGCGGTATGTATAGCAGCGTCGGACGATCTAATCGCGACAACAAGGGCAGCGGCATTGCCATCGCCGGTATTGGTTTAATTATTATCGGTTACGCCGGGACTTTTTTTGGCAATATTATTAAGGCCGCCGTTAGCCGCCAGCGTGAGTTTCTGGCCGACGCCTCGGCGGTGCAGTTTACCCGCGACAATAACGGCATTGCCGGTGCGTTAAAAAAAATCGGCGGGCTTGATGCCGGCAGTAAACTCGATGCCTCCCACAGCGCCGAGTTTAGTCACATGTACTTCGGCCAAGGCGTAAGCACCGCGTTTAACAGCTTAATGGCCACTCACCCGCCCCTAGCAGAGCGCATTAAACGCCTGCAACCCAACTGGGATGGCGAGTACGACTCGGCCGCCAAGCCTGATCAGCCAACCCCAGCGTCAGCCCAAGACAACGCAAACCATAACCGCGAGCGCTTTTTTCAGGCCAGCGTGCTCGCCGCGGCTGTGGAGCAGATCGGCCACACCAATAGCGACGCCCTCGCGCAGGCCCGGGGCCAGCTAGAAGACATTGGCGACGCGCTGCGCGATGAGGCACATTCACCCAGCGGTGCTTGCGCGATTATCATCGGGTTATTACTCGACCCCACAAGCAGCGAGATGCGCAACCAGCAGTGGCAACTACTGACAAACCACTACACCAAAGCGACCTTAAAGCAGTGGCGCAACACGGTAAAGCACGCCGCCCAAGTCGATGAACTTGACCGCCTAGCGCTGCTCGAGCTGTGTCTTCCCGCACTAAAAGCACTCAGCGAATCACAAGCGCGCACATTACAAAACGCAATGGACGCATTAATCGCAGCGGACAACAGAACTGACCTGCACGAGTGGAGCTTGCGACGCATCGTCACCCACCACTTAAGCGAGCCAAATTTTCACAGCCAACACAAACAGCTGCGACACATGCGCGATAGCTGCCAGTTTGTGTTGTCGTATCTCGCTCACGCCGGTACCGACAACACCACCGATGCTGCCCGGGCCTTTGCCCAGGCGCGCGAGTTACTGCGCATGAGCGAACTGCCGCTGCTGGAAAGAGCTGCTTTAAACATCAATGCCTTAGATAAAGCCTTGCACGAGCTAAACCGCACCCGGCCACTGCAAAAGCCGCAATTACTCAAAGCAATGATGCAAACTATTGAATCGGACGGCAAAATTACCGCCGCCGAGGCAGAACTCTTTCGCGCCATCGCCGACAGCTTAAACTGCCCGGTACCGCCGCTAGCGCGACAATAACCCACTCTAATGGCGCGCGACACTTAACAGAGCGCAGCGGTGTTGTATAATAATGCCCCGCGCGCTAAATGCGCCCCGCAACCAACTATTGAGGTGACCCCTTGCAACTGGATCAAGCCACTGTCGAACAACTGCGTGAATGGGAAGCTGAACTGGCCGGACAATACCAAACCATTGTCGCCAAACAGCTCAACCTTGATGTGACTCGCGGCAAGCCCTCTGCCGAACAGCTTTCACTGTCGGACACCTTAGACGGGTTCCTGGAAGGTAACTACCAAACTGACAACGGCACCGACACCCGCAACTACGGCGGCATTGATGGCATCGCGGAAGCCAAGCGTCTGGGCTCTGATTTAATGGGTGTACCTGCCAGCCATATTTTAGTAGGCGGCAATGCCAGCCTGACCTTGATGTACCAAACCGTGCTAACGGCTTATCAGTTTGGTTTAACGGGCCCCGAGAGCGCCTGGAAAAACATCGACAAGCCTAAAGTAATCTGCCCGGTGCCGGGTTACGACCGCCACTTTACCGTGTGCGAGCAGCTTGGCATCGAGATGATTACCGCCCCTATGACCGCCACCGGCCCAGACATGGATGCGGTAGAGGCATTAATTAAAGCCGATAGCAGTATTCGCGGCATGTGGTGCGTACCCAAGTACTCCAACCCGACTGGCGTGGTGTACTCGGACGAAACCGTCGATCGCATCGCCCAACTGGGCAATATTGCGCACGCCGACTTCCGGGTATTCTGGGACAACGCCTACGCCGTACACGATTTAAACAGCGACGCTCCGCAGCTGGCTTCCGTCTTTGATGCCTGCGCCAAACACGGCACAGACAACACAGTTATCCAGTTTGCATCCACCTCTAAAATCACCCATGCCGGTGCTGGCGTCGCCTTTATGGCCGCCAGTGATGCCAACTTGGCAGGCATTAAAAAGTTTTTAGGGGCGGCCACTATTGGTCCCGACAAGGTCAATCAGCTGCGTCACGCGCACTTTTTGCCCAACCGCGACGTCCTAATGAGCCACATGCAAAAGCACGCCGAGCTGCTACAACCACGTTTTGATGCGGTTCTCACAGCACTCGACAGCGCTTTTACCGGCACAGGTTTAGGCAGTTGGGAAACACCCCAGGGCGGCTACTTTGTATCGTTTGATACTCGCCCCGGCTGCGCCAAAGAGACCGTTCGCCTAGCGGCAGAAGCCGGCGTGAAACTGACCCCAGCGGGCGCCACCTTCCCGTATGGACAAGACCCTAACGACTGCAATATCCGTATTGCACCGTCGGTCCCATCGGTGGATGAAGTAGTGGGTGCGATGGAGGTGTTTGTTACCTGCGTTAAGCTCGCCTCAGTGCGCCAGGCACTTAGCAAACAATAAAAACTCAAGCGCATACCACGCGCCCAACTTGGGCCGTGGTAATGCCAGCCTCACGCCACGTTTAACCCCCAAAAGCACTAAACTCCCGCCTTAACACATCACGCTAGGCAGCGCTCGCCGTCTCTGTTTCAAAACCCCCGACAGCTAAGCGGTGGGGCAATACCCGAGCCGAACTCTGATCGGACGCAAAATCACAGCTTAGCGCTGAATACTGCCAACGGTTGCGCCTCGGCTTAAGGCTAAACCTAGCAAACAGCAACCGCACAAGAGCCGTTTAGGCCCATTCATCAACAGGCAGGCATAAAAAAACCACCCGAAGGTGGTTTTTTAAGTATCGAGACTCGCCCGATAACTTAGTTGTCTTCAACCGGCACCAGCACCACCGCAGGGGCTTTGGCTGCCTTGGCCGCATCGGCCACCGCAACATACACACCAGCATCGGCTTTATGATTAGCCTGAATGATCACCGAGGCTTTCGGTAGCTCAGCGCGCATCTGGGTAATGTTAGAGCGCACCGATGACTCATCAATCCGGCGGCGACCATTTTCACCAAACACCCAAATCTGGTTATCCGCCGTAATCTGCACCAAAATGTTAGGGTCAGCATTTGGCGGTGGCGGCTCATCGTTCTCTTCAGGAACATTCACATCAAGACCGACTTCTTTCACAAATGATGCGGTCACAATGAAGAAGATCAGCATGATGAATACGACGTCGAGCATCGGCGTCAGATCAATTTCGTTACTTTCTTCAGAGTTACGGCTCTTTTTTCTACGACTCACCGTACACACTCCCCGTTATTATGCTAGTGGATGGCAGATATTCAGGCGACCAATAGTACCAGCTTGTATTGAGCCTGACTAACCATTTACCGCAAATTTGTACGCAAATATTCGTAAACTGAGATCTTTGGGTGATTTTTAACCACCTCAGGTCAGGCGACGCACCATAAACGGGCGAGGCGTCACCTCTACGGCGGCTTAAGGGCTCCCCCCAAACAGCCCCAACTGACCGACCTCCGTAGGCAGCTTTGCCTCAGCGTCGGTCAAGCGAACCCCCACCCCCAACAAGCGCACCAAGCCTTCATTGCGGCTCGCGGCCTCATGTATTAGCTCGGCAAAATTGTTATAACCAAACTCGCCCCCGGCACGCTCTAACGTGGTGCTAGAGAAATCGGCAAACTTCACCTTCACAAACGCTTTACCGACACCATAACGACTCGTTAACTTATCAATACGCGCTTGCAACCGTGCCATTAATTCCTCGAGGTAAAGGCCGCAGGCCTCACTTGCCGGCAAATCACGCGCAAACGTCTGCTCCACACTGACGGACTTTCTCTGTCGTTCGCTACGCACCAAGCGCGTATCCACTCCGCGGCTGCAATGATACAAACGCGAACCAAACTGCCCGAAACGATCACATAAATCCTGCTCACTAAAAGCCAGCAGATCACCACAGCTTTTCACTTGTAGCTGCACCAAACGTTCAGCGGTTACCCGACCAACACCAGGTATGCAACTAACGGGGAGCTGCGCGACAAACTCCGACAACTGATCAGGCCGTACTTCAAACAAACCATCGGGTTTGCGCCAATCACTGGCAACCTTGGCCAAAAACTTATTAGGAGCAACGCCAGCCGAAACCGTAATGCCCACCTCTTGAACCACCTGTTTGCGAATAGCAGCCGCAATCTGTCTTGCACTACCTCCCTCAGTCACCAGTTCCGACACATCTAAAAAAGCCTCATCTAGCGACAGCGGCTCAACCAAGTCCGTAAAGCGATGAAATATCGCCATTATTTTTTGTGAAGCCTCTCGGTAGTGCACCATTCGGTGCGGCAAAATCGTAAGACCTGGGCACAACCGTAGTGCATAAGCAGAGGCCATCGCCGAACGCACCCCAAATTGTCGCGCCGCATAATTGCACGTAGAGATAACACCGCGCCGGTCTGGATGACCGCCAACGGCGATGGCTCGTCCAACTAACTCGGGGTTATCTCGCATTTCAATCGCAGCAAAAAAACAATCGGCGTCGCAGTGAATAATTGTGCGGCTCATACACACCCTCAAAAACTGTATATACACACAGTATAAATTAACTGTTCGTGTAAACACTAGCGCATCGCGGTTTTATTAAAAGAAGCATCGCAACAAAAATATTGCGCAGTAAAAACCGTCCAACAAACCGATAAATTTAAAAAAAATGCCTTAAACCTTAAAAAAAAACGCATAAAGCGATTAATTTTTGCTAAAAAGCCAATTTTTTTACTGAAAATGTCGTAAAATGCTTGAAATTCATACGTAAAGTTTTAACGTATTACCCACTCGGATTTTGTCCGTTCACTTTTTTGTTCACAACAATAAAGGAAGCTCACCATGGCTGCTCGTAAAACTAAAGCTGTTGATACAGTTGCACAATTGGAAAAACAACTGGCGCAATTGCAAACCCAGTTGACCAAAGCCCGCACCGCAGAAGAAACAGCTGCGGCCAAGGCAGTTGAAACTCAACAAAAAGCGGTAACGAAAGCAAACAATGCTCTCAAATCAGCCCGCACCAAATTGGCTAGCGCCAAAAAGAAAAAAGCCACCGCCGCTGCAGCTAAGCAAGTAACGGCCGCTAACGCTGCCGTACGCAAAGCTCAAGCCGAAGCGACCAGCGCCAAATCAACTCTGGCAGGCCTGAAGCACACCTTGAACGCTATTAAGGCGTCTAACCGTGCTGCAGCGCAACACGCTAAGGCTAACGCTAAAGCTGAAGCTGAAGTAGCCAAAAAGCAGAAAGCCGCTGAGCGCAAAGAAGCCACTAAAGCAAAAGCCGCTGCTAAGAAAGCCGCTATTCGTCAGAAAGCCGCCGAGAAAAAAGCCGCTGCTAAAGCCAAACTAGCCGCCAAGAAAGCCGCCGCTCGCGCTAAAGCCGCTGCCAAAAAGGCCGCTGCTAAGCAAAAAGCCGCCGAAAAGAAAGCCGCTGCTAAAGCCAAACTAGCCGCTAAAAAAGCTGCCGCGAAAGCGAAAGCCAAAAATGCGCCTAAAAAAGCCAAAGCTAAGCCGGCCACCAAAGCCAAAAAGGCACCGGTTAAGCGTGCTGCCAAAAAAGCACCTGCCAAGAAGGCTCCAGCAAAGCGCGGTCGTAAGCCAAAGGCCAAATAAGCCTTATACGCTAACAAGCGCAACACAAAAAAACCGCGACAACTCAGTTGTCGCGGTTTTTTTGTTTCTACAGGATCGGTAATCCGCTAGGTTAATGGCTTGACGATTGCGAACTTAGAGTGCCAGTTGACGCCGCCTGAGAACTCATAGAGTCGGCGCTGGAGCTAACCAGTGCGCGCGGGTGAATCTCAATCGTTACCGTCTCGCCCTGATCTTTGGCATCGCAGTAGGCGCGATACTTCAGCTCTGTGCCAGTCAAGTTGCGCGCGTTAAAATCGATGTTAAAACGCACTCGCCCTTCATCTACCTCGGGCTCAGGCTGCGCCACAGTCAGCCACTCTCGCGCAATCATATCCGCTGTTTGTGCTTCCAATTGTGCCGTACAGGTTTGCCATAATCGCCCCCGACGCGCCTGCTCTTGCCGCTCGGCCTCTAACTGCTCACGCGCCAGGCGCTCGGCCTCTAACTGCTCAGCGACCTCTTGACGCTCACGCTGTAACGCATCAATTTTTGCCTGTCGCTCAGCGGCTCGCTGCCGGGCTTGCTCTCGCTCTCGCTCATATTCGGCCGACAACTCAGCAAAACTAACACGCCCGCCGGGTCGGGTTTCATCGATAACCTCTAAGCTGTCGCCATCGACATGCCAGCGATAGGTCATGCCGTCAGGGTCGCGACACTGATAACGAAAAACTGGGTGAGACAAAGTGCTTTGATCGATATTCAAGTCGCCCGCCAAAAACTGAGCGCAGTGTTCGTCGGCGGCCATTAACCTTGCACCATCGAGCATGGGGGGAAGGTAACGCAAATACGTGCGGGGTAGATGCAACTGGTGGACATCGACCTCATCCGGCGCACTTTGGGCCAGCAGCTCGCCGGCAAAAAAAATCGCCGTAAGTCCGCCTAAAGCGAAAAAGCCAGCCTTTAACCTACACGGGCTAGCTAAGCTCGTGCGGCATTTGCTCTTCAACAATTTGCGCAAACACATAAGCGTAAAGCACCAAAAGAGCGTCTTGATCACGCTCGGTAAATTCAACACCGTATACCGCTGGCAGCTCTTGCGAGCGCTCTTGGGTGCTACGTTCAACACGAGAGCGCACCACCGCGGTCACCGTAAGCTGACGCTTGAGCTCGGCGACTCGCACCTGCGCCTCGATGCTCAGAGTATCACCAACGTTTACGATCGCATCGCGCAACTCGAGACGAGCACCCGATGTACTGATATCGGCAATAAAGCCACTTGTTTGAGCGCCCCCCAAATCATCGCGATTAGTGGTCGTCACCGGCAAATTCACGGTTACCCGGGTCGCACCGCGAATGCCTTTAAAAGTGACCGCCTCTGGGTAACTCACATAAAGCAGCGGGTAAGGCTCAGTAGTTTGCGCCTCAACCACGGCGGCGAATAAACCAATGCCATTGGCAATCATTAAACGCACCGCAAGCTTTTGCCCTGGCCTAAAACGAACGAGCTTGCCACCGGGGCGGGGCACGCTAAAAATTAAACTACGCCCCGGCACAGCGCCAACCAGACGAGCCGTATAACGTTCGGGCTGTCCTACACTGTTGGTTACTTGCAACTGTAGAGAGGTGCCGTAAGGCAGCTTAAGGTCAGAAAATTCCATAGCGTTAATTATATAGGTGCGGGGTAAATACGCCGGCGCGCGAGTTTAATGGGCCGTACAGCTGAAATACATAGAGCTTTTAGCCACGTTAACCATTTGAACTTAGCGGCCAGACTGTACCGTGAGGGCGATAGTATTACTCACTTGTCAGCGCGCGGCAAATTAGCGATCAAGGGCTTTGACTAGCTGATCGCTAACCAGCGGCTCTTCGTGGTTAATCGCACCAAAACGGTCGTTCCAGCTCATTAACAAGGCGGCGAGCTTACAAGCCTGATCGTGTAGCGATTGCAGCTCTTGCAGGCAATCTTTAGGGCCGGTGTATAGCTTAATGGCTCGATGTTCGTTGGCGAGGAGGGAGTCCGGATGCATGGAGCGATACACCTCTAACTTCCAACGGAGGTTGTGTACGGTATTACGGTAGTACAAAAGTTTGGTGTGTAAGCTAATGGGATAATGAGACTCCAGCTCGCCAAACACCCCAAAATCTGAGGCAAATACCATCACCTCACGGCTTTTTTGATCGGCGACTATAGTGGCGGAGCGCGGCCGGTGGGTCAGGCGGGCCAGATCCCCAAACACCTCGCCCGGGGTAATCATATTAACCGGCTCCCCTTGCAACGCCTCATTGGGGTATACCGCCAAACAGCCTTTAAGCAAGAAATACAGACTCTGGTCACCATCGCCGCGATGCACCACCACTTCGCCAGGCCGATAGGTAATAATACGCGAGTGCGCCAGCAATACCTCAAACTGCCCTAGGTCGTGCTGCCTAACCGCTTTAAAAAAGGGGATCGCCGAGAGCAGCTGATCGACTGTCTCGCGCTGAAACTTCTGAATTAGCTTAATCTCCATACGCCGGTCGATCATCTCCACAGTCGGCAAACTTCATTAAGCCGTAAACACGGCCGCAAAATCTCATAATAGCAGTTCTTTACACTTTAATGATATTGACCCCAGATAAATGCCTTTCGGTTTTGGCGCTTTAAACTTTTCTGCACCGCCATTTTTAGGTAAAGTAATGCCATAGGGCACCTCTGATAGGCCAGTGCTGCCTCTGCGCGAGCCCAAAAGCTCAGACCGCTAGGCGGTATTTGCCATTAAGGCGCCCTTTAAAAAAGATTGCAAGGCCGTGACTGGACGTCTTGGCCGTGCCCACAGGGCCTTCAGGGCTACTCCGAACAAAAAGAAGTGCCCGTAAGCCTAAAAAACAGAGCCCGATTAAGAGGTATACGAGTTAAGTTTTTATTTACGTTAACTGACGATAACCTTTTAATCTACTCGCACAAGCCTGTGAGCCATGCCCTAACCTAACAGGCACTTGCCGATAACCCAAGAATAAAGCGAAGCGAGCCCTATGCGTACATTCAAAGTCCCTGTCTACTGGATCCTAACCCTACTAATGCTGGGCGCTAACCTCGCTCACGGGGCGCCGCTGCTAAACGGTATGGCGGTCCATCAAGAGCTGGGGCGCGACCAGTTTATCGGCGCCATCTACAGCGAGAGCCTCAGCAGCGATGCCAGCACGCTTTTGGCGGCCAACCAACCCATGCGCATGGAGCTCAAAATTACCGCTGAGCGGGGCATTTCGGCACGTAAATTTAGCCGTATGTGGATTGAGGGCATGGCCATCAACATACGCGGCAGCGCCCTGACTGAGCAAGCCGATAACATGGTGAGCTTCACCAAGATGTTTCAAGAGCGCCTGCAAGAGAACGATCACGTAGTGTTTGCCCTAACACCGGGCGAAGGGGTCAGCGTCAGTGTCGACGGTATAACGCTAGGGACGATTGCCGATGACAATTTTTTTGGCTTATTGCTAAGCACCTGGCTGGGCCGGGTGCCACTATCATCAACCTACCGCGAACAACTGTTGGTTAGCGGCGATGTTAGCACCTCCCTCACCGGACGCTACGCTAGCATCAACCCAACGCCCGAACGCACCGATCAAGTCGCACTGTGGGGTGCTCCCGCACCTACACCCGAGCCAGAACCAGAACCCGAGCCACAACCCAAACAAGAAGTCGCGGTCGCCCCTGCCGTCGTGCCGGCAAAAAGTAAAATCGACACGCCCAAAATTGAGATTCCGCCAACACCGTCAGCCAACCCGGCCGCCACCCAGGCCGCTAGCAGTGAAACCGTGCAGGTAGAAAGCTCAGCCCCGGCAGCGCCGGTATCCAGTAGCTCATCAAGCATTGCCAGCAGCGTAGCGCCGGTCGAGCCCGAGCCACTTGATGAGTCCGACGAAGACTTTGTACCGACCTTTACCGCCGAATCGCTACTCGCTAACCAGCGTTACTTCTCCAACCTAGTGCGCAAGGTGCAAGGCGAGATCAGCTACCCGCGCCGCGCAATGCAACGGGGCTATCAAGGCTCAATCAGGATTGCGATTAAAATAAACCGTAAAGGTGAACTGTTAAACGCGACCCTAATCGAAGAAACCGAACACGGGGTATTAAACAGTGAAGCGATGGACGCCGTGGAAGCCGCAGAGCCCTTCCCCGAGGTACCGGCGTTGATACCGGGACAGCTACACGATTTCACCATCCCGATTACCTTTCAGCTGCAAGAGCAATAAACAAAAAAAGCGCGGTCAATAAGCCGCGCTTTTTTGTGCCTTTAGATAAATTAGCTAAACCGACCTAGCGTGCATCGTCCGCACAAACAACAGTGTTGCACCGCCTGCGGGCACGGCACTGAGCATTCAGTGCCGTAGCGTTAGTGCTCTCGCGTCGCCCGAAACTCCACGTCTGGGTAGCGCTCTTCGGCCAGCGACAAATTAACCCGTGTGGGCGCCAAATAGGTTAGATGCCCGCCGCCATCAATGCACAAGTTATCGGCGCATTTACGCTTAAACTCTTCAAGCTTTTTAGGGTCATCGCAATCGGCCCAACGCGCCGTCGCAATGCTTACCGGCTCGTAAATAGCCTCGACTTTGTACTCGTCTTTTAAACGGTACGCCACGACCTCAAACTGCAATACACCCACGGCCCCTACCACAATGTCGTTATTATTCATCGGGAAAAACACCTGGGTCGACCCCTCTTCAGAGAGCTGCTGCAAGCCTTTTTGCAACGCCTTGGTTTTCAGCGGATCTTTCAAACGAATACGACGAAATAACTCAGGGGCAAAATGCGGTATACCGGTAAACTTTAAATCTTCACCCTCAGTAAAGGTATCGCCAATTTGGATCGTGCCGTGATTGTGCAAGCCGATAATATCACCCGCAACCGCCTCCTCGACCGACTCGCGATCGCCGGCCATAAAGGTTACCGCATCAGAGATTTTAACGTCTTTACCCAAGCGAACATGGCGCATCTTCATGCCCTTACTGTAGACACCCGAGCAGACCCGCATAAACGCAATACGGTCGCGGTGGCGCGGGTCCATATTGGCCTGAATTTTAAAGACAAAACCGCTAAAGGCTTCGCTCTCGGCCTCGACAAAGTGGCTTTTGGTTTCGCGCCCTATGGGCTTAGGTGCCCATTCGACAAAACCGTCCAACATCTCGCGCACACCAAAATTGGCCAGTGCGGTACCAAAAAACACCGGCGTTAAGCGCCCGGCCAGGTACTCGTCAAGGTCAAACTCATGGGTGGCTCCGCGTACCAGCTCAATCTCATCGCGAATATCATCCGCGTAGCTGCCCAGTAACTCGCTCGCCTCGGGGCTATCAATGCCTTTAATTTGCGTATCGGGCGGAATGGTATGACCGTGCCCTGAGGCAAACACATGGATAGTATCCGTGTATAAGTTATAAACACCCTTAAAATCACGCCCCATGCCCAGCGGCCAATTAATTGGCGCGGCGGCAATTTTAAGTACGTCTTCAACCTCGTCTAGCACCTCAATGGGATCGCGAATATCGCGGTCCATCTTATTGATAAATGACAAAATCGGCGTGTCGCGCAAGCGGCAAACATCCATTAGCTTAATGGTGCGATCCTCAACACCCTTAGCGCCATCGATCACCATCAATACCGAATCCACCGCCGTTAGGGTGCGATAGGTATCTTCCGAGAAGTCCTCGTGCCCTGGGGTATCCAGTAGGTTAACAATGCGCTCTTTGTACGGAAACTGCATCACCGACGAGGTCACCGAGATCCCCCGCTCTTGCTCCATGGTCATCCAGTCGGATTTCGCGTGAGGCCCTCGCTTACCTTTTACCGAGCCACCCACCTGAATCGCATTGCCAAACAGCAACAACTTCTCAGTAATCGTGGTTTTACCCGCATCAGGGTGCGAGATAATCGCAAAAGTGCGCCGTTTTTGGATATTTTTAAGGTGTGCAGCGTGAGACATAGTTTTAGATCTTAAGACTTGGGGCAACCCTTCCGGGCGGATACGTAAGCGCGCCATTCTCCCTGAAAACGGGATAATTCACAATTGCCAAGCCAAACTGAGCCCGCATATCGCCAGTATCTGGCTAGCGCGGTAAAGTGGCCGCCTCATAGAAAACGCCCCAATCCTGTTTTTATAGAATCGCCCACCAATAACCGCAGTGGGTTATTGGTGGGATAACACTGAGGTAACAACCCCGCTACCGATAAAAAATGTCCGCCGCACCTGTTATAAAACGTTTAAAATTGCCTCTACACTCTGGCTGACGCTGATATCAGTGGTATTTAACTGTAACTCTGCGCTCTCGGGCTGCTCGTAGGGATCGCTAATGCCGGTGAATTGTTTGATCACTCCAGCACGGGCTTTTTTGTACAGGCCTTTGGGATCGCGCTGCTCGCAGGTGGCAAGCGGAGTGTCTAAGTACACCTCAACAAACTGACCGGGTTTAAACATCGAGCGCACCATTTGCCGGTCGCGCTTGTAGGGCGAGATAAACGCGCAGATAACCACCAAGCCAGACTCGACCATTAATTTGGCCACCTCACCTACCCGGCGGATATTCTCGGCGCGATCGGCCTCAGTCATGCCTAAATCTTTATTTAAGCCGTGCCTAACATTGTCGCCATCCAGCAAAAATGCTTTAACACCGTTGGCGTGTAGCGTGGCATCTAACGCGTTAGCTACAGTTGACTTGCCCGAGCCCGACAAACCAGTCAGCCAAATGCAGCGAGGGGCTTGCGCCATTAACATCGCCCGGTCGTCCGGGCATACCGTGCTTTTGTGCCAGACGGCATTGGAGGGTAACGTTATATCTTTTAACTGATAGGGGATTGTTGATTTATCCATAATCAAATCTCGTCGTCACGGGTCAACACGCAAGGTCTGCGCAGCCAAGCTGCGGCATCACGGAGCCGCGTGTCAATGCTAAAAGGATTCTACCGCAAGCCCTAAACCATACCAAGCAAGGCAAGTTAAGCGGTAGCAAAATGGCACAACGTCCAATGGATATGACTGCCAATTACACAGTAAAAGACACTGGCACCAGAAGAGCCGAGACCGCTATGGTGACGCAGTTTCTTGTTGTAATTGCCGCCGCAACCAGCGCCAGGCCCACGCCCCAACCACCACATTAGTGGTTGCGGTGGCGATAAATAACCCGTTTAAGCCCCAAAAAAATTGCAACACTCCCGCCAAGGGCAAAAATAGTAGCAGGACCCGACACAGCGATAGCAGCATCGCCGGCCAAGGGGTGCCCAACCCATTAAACGCCGCATTACAAGACATTACCAAGCCATAGGCGCCGTAGCTGATCGGGACGATCGCCAGGTAACGCACCGCCACGGCCGCCACATCAGGATGATCGGTAAACATGCCGGTAATCAGCGAGCCAAACACCAGTAAAAAAACCGCGAGCAACACACCAAAGCCTATACAAAACAGTAACAAAAGCCGCTGCGCCTCGGCGAGCCGAGCGGTTTTACCCGCGGCATGGTTTTGCCCAAAGAAAGGGCCGATTACCCCCGATAGCGCGTAAAATGCGATAAGTGCCACAGGCTCGACTCGCACCGCAATACCAAGCCCTGCCACGGCATCGTTACCGTAACGCGCAACCATCATGACCACAATGGCACTGGCCAGCGGAATGATCATATTAGCCGCCATGGCAGGCACCCCCACGTGCACCACCGCACGCCAGGACGACAACAACCTTGTCCAAGGCGCAAAAGGACTAACCAACAATCCTACCCGGGCGCGCAAAATATACAGCGCCAGCAGTAACGTAATGCTGCGGGTAACCAAGGTCGCCCAGGCGGCCCCGGCCAAACCAAGCTCGGGCGCCCCCAACAGACCAAAAATCAAAATCGGGTCAAGCGCGGCATTAAACAGCGCCGCGCCGCCCATTAAAATGCCCTGAATCTGGCTTAAGCCCATCGCCCGCAGCGACGCTAAGGCCACCATCGGTACCAACAAGCAAGGCGCACTGATGTACCAAATACTCATGTATTGATGAATCAGCGGTAACAATTCGGCGGAGGCGCCGAGCAAGGTAAAAAGCGGGTCAATGGTAAGCCAGCCCAGCAGACAAACGGTAACCGAAAGCAGCAAGGTTAAGGTGACAGCATCGGTTGCCAAGCGCTGCGCGCGACCGGAATCACCAGCGCCAACACCACGCGCCACCGCCGACGAGGTACCGGCACCCAGGCCAATACCCATACTGGTGAGCAACATCACCACGGGAAAGGTAAAACTCATAGCCGCCAGCGGCGTATTGCCCAACTGCGCGACAAAGAAGGTGTCCACCACGTTAAACGACATGGTCGCCAGTAGCCCCCACACCATAGGCAGCGCGAGCGAGCGAAGCTGCCTAGGTACGGAGCCCTCTGTCATAGTCGCGGGCATGGGAGGCATAAATGGGCCTGTACGCAGGTGAATTTAAGGCTGCGGCAGTATACACCATCCCCAGCGGGGCATTCTTACGCGCAAATAAGCACGGGGATGACGAATAGCAGCCCGAGCCCGGCAGCGTTTATACCGTCACTCTCGAGAAAGGAGCCCCCTGAGGCTGCATTGGCCACGCCTGTACCGTTCTAACCCAAAACGGCAGTGTCACCTGCGACAAAACGCCACAGCTGTCAGCGTTAACCCTAGCCCGTATAATAACCAGATGAAAACACCCTACCTAACGCTAAAAGCACCCTCCGAGCATTGCCGGCAACTGGTTATGATGCGCTCGATGGTGATACTTACTTTGGCTGTTGCCAGCTCGCTGGCTAGCAAAGCCGGGATGGCGCATTTACCACTCACCCCAATACTTGCGATATTACTGCTACTCACCGCCGTCAATGGCTTCTCGCTGCTGCGCCTGCGTCACCCCAAAAGCGTGACCGCCACTGAATTAACCGCTCAGCTGTTAACCGACATTTTAGCCGTTGCGGCGATTGCTTATTTTACCGGTGGGGCAACCAACCCTTTTTTAAGCTACTTATTGGTACCCGTGTGCATCGGCGCCGCTACCTTACCGTCAAAAAACGCGTGGGCAGTAAGCGCAGCCGGCATTGTTTTATACGGCTTATTATTGCGCTGGTATGTGCCGCTGCAATGGCTGGCACCACAAGGTGAAGCGCACGCTCACCACAACAGCGGCCCCAACTGGCACGTGCTGGGGATGTGGCTAAATTTTGCGTTAAGCGCCGTACTCATCAGTTATTTTGTGGTGCGCATGGCAAGTGCCGTGCGGCTCCAGCAAGATGAATTAAACCGCCGCCGCGAAGAAGACCTGCGCGATGAGCAACTGCTGGCAGTAGCCACCCAAGCGGCCGGTACCGCACACGAGTTGGGCACGCCGTTAAGCACCATGAAAGTACTGTTGGCCGATTTACGTCAAGATGCGCAAGCGCGCGCTGCCTGTGGCGAGGATCTCGAAGAGCTGTACCGCCAAATTAACCACTGCGCCGAAATTTTAACAAGCTTGCGAGCACGCTCGGACTTAAGCCGCTTACACCAGCCTGCGGCTATGTCTGCACAAATGTATTGCACCACCCTACTTGACCACTGGCAGTTACTGCGCCCCGAGACCCGGCCCGAGATTCATTTAGAAGACACTTTGGCCGTGCGACAAGTGCGCTTTCACGCCACCATTGAACAGGCGATTATCAATGTGCTTAACAACGCCGCCGATGCCTGCCCAGAACATCTGGCCATACGCGTCAGCATTCAGACCAACCGGTTAATTTGGCAAGTGAGTGACCGTGGCGAAGGGCTGCCCGAGGCGGCGCGCACGGCGGCGGGCAAAACGTTTTTTTCGAGTAAGCCCGACGGTATGGGTTTGGGATTATTTTTAACCCACGCCAGTATTCAACGCTTTGGTGGTACCGTTACTCTGGCCCCCCGCCCCGAGGGCGGCACCACCACAACCATTACGCTACCGCTGGATACGCAGCATGACTAACACCGCCGACTTTTTAATCGTTGATGATGACACTGTGTTTGCGACAACCTTGCAACGCTCGCTCACGCGCCGTGGCTACCACGCTGACGTCGCCCACACAGCGGCAGCCGCGCAGCAGTGCGCCCACGCTAAACGCTATCAACAAGCCATCGTCGATTTAAAGATTGGCGCAGACTCTGGACTGGAAGTAATTGCCTCGCTCTTACAGGCACAACCGGCAATAGTTATTGTCGTGTTAACCGGGTATTCAAGTATTGCCACCGCCGTACAGGCAATAAAGCTAGGCGCCAAAAACTATTTATGCAAACCCGCCGATACGGATGAGCTACTTGGCGCATTTGGTGTCAGCGCGCCCCGTGAACCCACCATCCCCGAACGGCCGCCCTCGATCGACCGGCTCGCGTGGGAGCACATCCAAAAAGTACTGCAAGAAAATAACGGCAATATATCGGCCACAGCGCGATCTCTGGGTATGCACCGGCGCACCTTGCAACGCAAGCTAACCAAAAGGCCGGTAAAAGATTAACCCCCGCAACAGGCCGAGGCGCCACCATCTAAAACACTATGACGCGCTTACACCGATAAGCACTCTGCCGCTACTGGATTGGTCGCGACTTCGCGAGAAGCTCATCCCCAGCTGGCGTCTGGATGACATGGGGCGCTCAACGTTTTCACGGGTGGCTTTTTTATTTCAGTAGATAAGGCCTATAACGTGTAGGCTAAAATAATGGCGTCTTCACGACCTTTGGTGGCGGGATAATAATTGGGGCGAGTGCCCACTTCGACAAAGCCAATTGCTTCATACAGGGCAATAGCTGGGGCGTTGGACTCGCGAACCTCTAAGTAAAAAGTGTCCGCGTAGAGACTTACCGTTTGAATAACATGCTGCAGTAATGCTCGCGCAATACCTTGGCGCTGACTCTTGTGGGCTACCACTAAATTGAGCAATTCGGCGTTGCCCGCCGCCGCGTTAACAACCGCATAACCAACAATCTGCCCGCGACTAAACACCACAACACAAGGCTGACGAACGCCCAAACAATCGCTGAATAATTTTCGGCTCCAAGGAAACGTATGGGCGTCGCGCTCCAGCTCGCAGACGGCATCAAGCAAGCTTTCATCCAGCAAGCGGTACTCGAGTGGTTCGCCAGTGTCGGTCACTCCAGAGCCCTGCAAATTATCGGGCAGCCGTTTTTTTTCAGCCATTACTGTGCACCGCACGCCAAAGTTTGTTTTTTAACTCGGGGGCGTTGAGCATGTCGGTTAAACTTGGCAACACCAATGCATCGGCCGCCGCCGATGGTTCGACCGCTAACGGCAGCCGTTTAAAGTGCAGTTGCTCAGGTTCGACGCCTGTAAGCTCGGGGCTTGCCGCGCGGCTTTTATCATCACTTGGCTGCTTGGTGTTTACGGTAGACGGGCGCACCAAATATTTAGCCGCTTCGCCTCCTAACAGCCAAACCTGTGCCTTGGGCGTTTTTTGCAACTCTTCAGATAACCACGCCTGTAACTCAACTTGCATATCTTCACGGGTGTAAAGGCTGGCGACTTTATCGCTAATCGGGCAGCGTATTGCCTCGCCGGCGTCGATCCGCACATCGTTAGGCCAGAGCAAGCGCAACATGTTGCTCAGCAGGGTGTGAGTGGGCAATGCATCGCCCGGGTGGTAATGATCTACCACAATGAGATCATCCGCTGGGCGCCACAAGTGCAAGTGTATCGTCTCTAGTACTTTGCGCTGCTTGGGCACTGCCGCTTTTAGTGGCTCTTTGCGCACAGCAGTGGGTTTAGCAACGCCCATGTCTCGCAGCACTTGGCCAACGGTGTCGGCGCCGCTGGCACCAGAGGCTGTGGCAGTAGCGGTTGGCGCGGGCTGACGCACGGCCTCCATAACAGCGGGGCCAGCAGCGGCGGGCACCGCTGCCTGGGGCAGCTCACAAGGTACCGACGGCGGCGCACACGGCAAAACCAGCCGCGGGACAAAAGTGTCGATACCCAGTGCCGACAAATAACGCTGGCGTTGCAATTCGTTCATAACGAGACTCGGTTAAATTCCTTCGCGCTGCGGATGCGAACGCTCGGGGGCGACCAACACATTAAGCGCGTGCAAATACGCTTTGGCTGAGGCGACGACGATATCGGTATCGGCCCCCACCCCATTGACGATGTGGCCGTCTTTTTCCAACCGCACAGTGACATCCCCTTGCGAGTCGGTGCCTTGAGTGATGGCATTTACCGAGTAAAGCTTAAGAGTAGCGCCGCTGTTTACCGCGCTCTCTATGGCCTTGTAAGTGGCATCGACCGGGCCACTGCCGGTAGCCGTACAGGTATGTGATTCGCCATTAATACGTAAATTAATGGTGGTGCTGGGCTGCTGACCACTTTTAGAGTGCACCTCCATCTCGCCCAACTGGTACACCTCAACCACCTCTTGCGGGCGAACATCGCTTACCAGTGCCTGCAGGTCTTCATCAAAAATTTCGTGCTTTTTGTCCGCCAAATCTTTAAAGCGTGCAAAGGCGGCACCTAGCGCTTCGGGGTTATCAAAGGTGATGCCCAACGCCTCAAAGCGCGCTTTAACGGCGGCGCGGCCGGAGTGTTTGCCCAGCACCAGTTTATTGGTGTTCCAGCCGACATCTTCAGCGCGCATGATCTCGTAGGTTTCACGGTGCTTAAGCACGCCGTCTTGATGAATACCCGACTCGTGGGCAAACGCATTAGCACCGACAATGGCTTTGTTGGGCTGCACCGGAAACCCGGTAATGCTGCTCACCAAGCGTGAGGTGGGTACTATATGCTGCGCATCAATGGTGGTCTCGACCGGCATCATGTCTTGGCGAGTACGTACGGCCATGACAATCTCCTCTAACGCGGCATTACCGGCGCGTTCACCCAAACCGTTTATGGTGCATTCCACCTGACGCGCCCCATGCATGACCGCCGACAGTGAGTTGGCAACGGCCAGGCCCAAATCGTTATGGCAATGGGTCGAGAAAATCGCCTTATCGGCGTTGGGGATATTACCAATAAGGCGCCCAAACATTTGGCCGTACTCGCCCGGCTCGCCGTAACCTACGGTGTCGGGCAAATTGATCGTGCCTGCACCGGCGTCAATCACCGCTTCAATAATCTGACACATAAAGTCAAACTCGGATCGGCTGGCGTCCTCCAGCGAAAACTCGACATTGTCAGTGTGATTGCGCGCTAACTTTACCGCGGCTACCGCCTGCACTAACACCTTAGGCGGGTCCATTTTTAGCTTGTATTGCATATGGATCGGCGAGGTAGCGATAAAAGTGTGAATTCGGCCACTATTGGCGGGTTTGATCGCCTCAGCGGCGCGCTCGATGTCGCCCGGCACGGCTCTCGCCAAAGAGCAAATGGTGCTGTCTTTTACAGCTTTGGCAATCGCCTGAATAGACTCAAAATCGCCTTTACTGGCTATCGCAAAGCCGGCCTCGATAACGTCAACCCGCATCTTCTCGAGCATCTTGGCGATACGAATTTTCTCATCGCGAGTCATAGAGGCGCCAGGGCTCTGTTCGCCGTCGCGCAGGGTGGTATCAAATATATACAGTTTATCTTTGCTAGCCATGGTGATTCCCGATAATGCCGTTACGTGCCATTTAAGACTGGATCATAACCGCATTATAAGGTGTCACAAGCAGGAAACCTACCGCAGGGATGAATATGCTGAGGTTACGCCTTGCGCGCTCGCGCACGGAGAGCCAAAGTAGAACCCTCGCGGAGAAGGGAGAGACCAGAAAAAAACCTTGAGCTGAGCGCCAAGCCAGCGGCTTGACCTTGGAGCAGCCGGGATTTAATGCCGCCAGACGCCCGAGGGAGTTCTGCCTGTCGCAAGGGTGACGCTAACCGCGGGAGGCTGCCTCCCGACAGTTATGAAACGCCGCTACTAGAGGTAACCAGCTTAGGGCCAGTTACTTGCTTTAAGTCGCCCAAAAACTGACTCTGCCACGCGTGAATATCGTGCGCTTCCAGTACATCCATCATTTTACGCCAGCGGTCTATGCGCTCATCTAAGGGCATATTAAGCGCCTTGGCCAACCCACCGGTAATAGCGCTGACATCGTAGGGGTTAATAACGACAGCCGCGTCTAACTCATCGGCAGCACCGGCCAACTCGGATAACACCAGCACGCCCGGATCTTCTGGATTTTGCGCCGCGACATACTCTTTAGCAACGAGGTTCATACCATCTTTTAATGGCGTCACCAGCCCTACCCGCGCCAAGTTGTACATCGCCAGAATCGTGCGACGACGAAACCCCCGGTTTAGGTAACGCAGCGGCATCCAATCAAAGTCGGCATAAGTGCCAATGATGTGACCTGCCTCGCGGTCGATACGCTTAGCTAAATCACCGTAGGCCTGAACGTCTCCTCGCGAAGTGGGCGATATCTGCAGGTAAACCACTTTGCGCATAAACTCTTGGTAGTGGCCAAGGAGCTTGTCATAGGCCTGAAAACGCTGAACGAGTCCTTTTGAGTAATCCAACCGATCGACACCAATAATTAGGCTGCGATCACCAAGGCTACTGTGCAAACGACGGTACTCATCAGTTTGCATCCCTCCCTGCGCTGCACCGTTAAGCGCTGAGGTTTCAACACTGATAGGGTAAACCCGCGCAGTGCAATGCAAATTACCCACTCGCAGCTTATCGTTTTTAAGAATTTCACCGCCCAGCCCTTGAGCGATTCCCATACAAAAACCCATGTGATCAAACTGCGTCTGAAAACCCACTAAATCGTAATGCATCAGACCTTTGAGAATCTTGTGGTAGCCGGGCACCGTGCGCAACAAATCAAGTGAAGGGAAAGGCGTGTGCAAAAAGAAACCAATGGGGTTTTTAATACCCGCGTCCCGTAGCATTTTACCCAAGGGGATTAAATGGTAATCGTGAATCCAGATGGTATCGCCCGGCTGAATAATTTTTAACAGCTCGTCGGCAAACTTTTGGTTGGCTTGCAGGTAACCCGACAAATCGGTATCACTGTAGCGCATCAACTCTGGCCGCTGATGAAACAGCGGCCAAAGGACGCTATTGGCATAACCTTTATAGTATTGGTTGTACTCAGACTGACGCAGGTTGATGGTGACGTACTCAATATTGCCACGAGTCTCGGTTTTAGGGGCTTCATTACGGTTGTCAATTTTACCGCTCCAACCAAACCAAACACCGCCGTCTTTCTCCATCGCGGCCATGACGCCCACCGCCAAACCGCCCTCTGAGCCTTTGTTAGCGCCATCGCTTTTGGCCACACGATTAGACACCACAATTAAACGACTCATAGTTCAGTCTCCCATTTTTTGCTCAGTATCCGGGCGCTGTTAATAATACCCACCATTGAGTAGGTTTGCGGAAAATTGCCCCAAAGCTCACCGGTCTCTGGATCTAAATCTTCCGATAGCAGCCCTAAGTGATTGCGTTTTGAGAGTAAGTCTTCAAATAAATCGCGAGCCTCTTCCGTGCGCCCGGCCGAGGCGAGCGCATCGATATACCAAAATGAACAGATAGTAAACGCGTTTTCCGGCAAGCCAAAGTCATCTTCAACCACGTAGCGAAATAAATAGCGGCTGCCTTTAGGCAATAATTTTTTCTCGATCTCGGCAATGGTTCCGGTAAAACGAGCGTCACGACCATCGATGTAGCCCAGCTCGCAAGCCAGTAATAAACTGGCATCCATGGTATCCCCACCCCAAGTGGCGGTATAAGCGTTAAGCTCTTTGTTGAAGCCGTTTTCCTCGATCGCATCGCGAATCGTGTTTGCGGCCGTTGTCCAATACTCAAGGCGCTCGGGCAATTCTAGCTTGCGTGCGATTTTGGCAAGGCGATCTGTCGCGGCCCAGCACATCATGCTAGAAAAGGTATGCACGTGCTTGCTGCCGCGCAACTCCCACAAGCCCGCATCGGGTTGATTGTAATAGGTGTAAGCTTTCTCACCCATTTTTTCGAGCAGCTCAAACAACTCTTTACTACCCGGTCGACGAATACGTTCGTCAAAAAACATTTGCGTGGCCGACAACACAATAGCGCCATACACATCGTGCTGTATTTGCTCGGCCGCTTGGTTGCCCACACGCACCGGCCCCATACCACGATACCCCGGCAAATTATGCGCAATACGTTCGGGCATTTGTTTACTGCCATTGATACGGAACACAGGCTGAAGGTGCTCTTCACTCATCCCCGCCACTATATTTACAAGATATTGTAAATACTGCTCCATAGTTCGGGTCGCACCAAGGCGATTAAGGGCGTGTACGGTGAAGTAACTATCGCGCAACCAGCAAAAACGGTAGTCCCAGTTTCGCTCAGAATCGCGCGCCTCCGGTAGCGAGGTGGTCATCGCCGCGATAATCGCACCAGTGTCTTCGTAAGCGCTTAGTTTTAAGGTGATCGCCGCACGGATTACGGCCTCTTGCCACTCAAACGGGATCGCTAAGTAGCGCGACCACTCCAGCCAGTACGATTCAGTCTCTACTAAAAAGCGCTCGGTTAGTTGCTTGATAGGCTCGTTAATCGACTGATCATCGCCAAAAATGAGGTAGTGCTCGCCATCTAAAATAAACCAGGTTTCATCGATAATCGCCGTGACCGACATACCCGTTGTCAGTCGCAGCGCCATATCACAGCCTAAATAACGAATGTGGTTACTGCCTTGGATTTTACGGTACCCCTGCGAGCCATCATCGCACGCGGGCCGTAACCGAATGCGTATTCTGGGAGAGCCAATGGGGGCCAACTTGCGAGAAAGCATCATCGGCCGATACATACGGCCGTACTGCATAAACCGTGGAACAAAGTCTGTGATCGTGACGCCATTGCCACTCGTATCATAAAGGTGAGTGATTAATATGGCGGTGTTTTTTTCATAGTACTGTTCGCTATGACTAAAGTTCTCTAAATCGATAGCGTAAGTTCCCATGATCGTCTCGGGATCATCGGTTTTAAGCAGCGAGCTAAATACCGGCTCACCGTCAAATCTAGGTAAACAATTCCATACAACTTCTGCTTTTTTATCGATTAAAGCCCCAATGACGCAGTTACCGATCAGCGCCAACTCCAAATTTCGTTCTGTCATCTAATTGCCTCAACTTATCCAGCTGTAACTGCAAAAATGCAAGAACCTCGCCAGTATCAGAAAGACGCACGCCAGCGCAGCTCGGCCCCTCGCCAACTTTGATAGAAACCCCACCCTGAGCGTTCACCCAAGCGAAACCGTCCTCATCAGTCGTATCATCCCCAATATAGACCGGTTGACGCCCAGTAAAAGGGTCACTGCTCATAAACCGTGCAATGGCTACCCCTTTATCGACCCCTACGGGCTGGATCTCATACACGCAATTGCCTCTAATCACACGTACCTCTTGGCTCTGATCAAGGCCCAACTCACCGGCGATATAAGCCTCCAACGTAGGCTGTTTATCCGGGTTGGTACGGTAGTGCAACGCGACCGCATGGCCTTTATCTTCGGCAATTAAACCGCGTTTGTCGGCAAAACCTAGCAATTGTGTACGTACTTGGGCGAAGGCGGGGTTACTTAAGGCCGCACTCTGCAATACCCCATCACCATAGCGCCACTCAGCACCGTGACTACCCGCCATCGTCAGCGGCAAGCCAACCAAAGCATTTAACGATTGTATCGAGCGCCCGGACACTAATGCTAACGCACCATTAAGTTGCAACGACAGCTGTGCCAGAACGTCCCGTAGTACCGGCGAAACGATCACACCTTCAGGGGTGTCAGCAAACTCCACCAGAGTACCGTCAAAGTCTAAAAATAGGGCAATATTATCTGTCTGGGTGATATTCATCGGCGATATTCTGAGCTGATAGAAAGGGTAGTTAGGAACAAACATGTAAACGCGAATTGACTATAACATAGGCTCGCATAAATACTATGTCGTGCTAAGCTCAGACCACTAACACCTAAACGCTTAACAAGCAGAGAACAACCGCGCAAACAATTGCTCATCGGGGGCGACATCGTGCTCGATTCCACAAGAGGCCGTATGGCCTGAAACCCACCAATAACTTGAGCGGGGAGACAAAAAAATACGCTCAACCGCCACACGGAAATCATCTTCAATACTTTCCCAACCACAGTCCTCGTGATGAAGTAGCGCCAAGATATCGTCTGGCATTAAATTATGCGGCAAAAGCGTTGGCAACCGCTCTGCGAGTCCCGCCAAACGATGGTATAAAGCAACAGGTTCGGCCAGCAACTCTTGCGATACCGCACCAGCCGCGACTAAGGGATAATAACGCCCTACCCGATCGACACTTGGCATTAACGCCCCGCACAATGGGTGCTCTCCCCAAATGCCAGCGGGAATAAAGAAACACCAAACCGGTGCAACCAAGTAATCATCCAGCCAGCGAGTTTGTTTAGATTGGAGATAGGCAAGGCCCGCTTTAAACCAATCATCAAGGCGCTCTACCTGATCGGCGGAAATGTCGCGTGAGACAAAGTCCCCGATCGCAGGCACCTTGCCATAAAATCCGAAGGTCATAGCCGAAACACCGCGTTCTGCCACGACTAAATCCGGCTGGGGCATGAAAAACGGTCAAGCGCAGCCAAATAAAACGGGTTATTAACGCTGCTGGCGGTCACTTCAAAGACCACTTTATAACCATTCACCAAAACCGTGGAAGTGAACGCCTCCGGTGATATATCGCTACGGTTATCGCTTGACTGAAACAACCTCATAAGAGCCCAGGGGCCGGCCACTTTAAATGCACGACGAGAAGGCTCGACCCCGTCCAACTCAAGCCTTATCTGATTACCTCCACGAGGGCCGGGCCAAGTCACCGACCTTGAGAGCTGTGGGCCGTGCGAGTAATGAAAAACCTGACCATCGAAATCTAGCGTTAACTGTTTGATCTGGGCATCCATTTCTAGCACCTTAAAGTCAAACGATATTTCTGGCGCGCTGGCACCCTGCGGGAAAAACACGTCACGTATTTTTGCCGCCTGCTGAAACGCTCCAATTGGTACATAGTCTTCGGTTGAAGCGCGTAAGATCCAAGCGCGACCGGTGGTATCCGTCATCTGCCGAAGATGCTGATTAAAAAATTTATCCATCATCCCTGAAGGAGCAAACATTCGTGAAAAGTCTGCCATTGTGACATCGCGCGTCGAGTGTTGATCAAACGGGTAGCGGCCGCGTATCGCCACGCGGCAAAAGTCGCCCACAGAGCGATTCAACTCATCGCTTAAAGTACTTCTAATACCACCCTCTGCCTGACGCTTACCCTCTAGCGTCAAGCCCTCCAGCACAGGCCTTACCGGGCTCGGAAAACGAGCGGCTTCAGAACGAATTTGAGTAATAGCATCGGATTGCCCGAGAGAGGTAGAACCACTTCGAATCGAATAGTCAGTATTAGACAAGCTAATATAAACCTCATTAAACATCCGCAGCAACGCATCGATCGAAGACGATCCACCACCCTGTCCAGACACTAGTTGAGTAATGCCTTTAAACCGATCATCAACGATGCGCTCAAGGACTTCACTGCCATCCAGCCCGGTCGCCAAACCGTCTAGGTTTCGCTCCAAGGTAGATACCGCGACCCCCGCCCGACGCACAGCCTGCTTCACAACCGACACCTCAGCGTCAGAGAACGTGTTCCCTAAATTAACCTCGTGTACAGCGGCTTGCAGTAGTTGTATCAGAGGCGAATCAACCGACGACAAAATCCTCGCCACCTCAATCGTCTCGGGCATCGAATGAGTCTCAACCAATCTAAGATCGGCCAAATAATCTTCCCACTGTACGACGTACTCATGCAGGTACAAACGCTTAACCGCACGTTCTTGCTCGGCAAGCGTCAGTAAGTCCGGTTTACCCTCGCCAAAAGTCGAGTAAGCCCCCAACACCCAACTATCTTCCGACGCCATACTCGGTACAACATCACTTAGTGCTGGCAGAAACAGCTTATGATAACCGTGATTAGTATATAGCTCCGAAATACCAGCACTCAAAGGCAAACCGCTTTCTCGCCTAAAGACAAATGCGCTTTTGGGTCCCGCCGCACTGGAAAAAGAAAACCCAGTGCCAACCGTACCCAGCAGCTGCCCCTTTGCCTGAATATAGGCGCGTTGCGAAAAAGCAGAGCGTCCTAAAAGTTGCCGCTTTCGCTCGACCAATTGAGCGTTAATAGGCCCCGGCTCTACGACAGACTCATGCAAAAGATTAGCTAAATGGACGTTTAACGACTCTCGGATACGGGGTGAAACTCCCCCAGGTAAATTCTCCTGGAAATCATCGCTCACAAACGCCAGCAACTCCTCTCCGTCATAATGCTCCGTATCCCACAGCATAAGATAGGCTTTTAAAGCTTGATAGCTAAAACCCAGATCGTGCTCACCGGATGACTCAAGCAAAAAGGCCAAACGTTTTGACACTAAAGGCAGCAGTGTACGATCCAGTGCATCCCGATAAACATAGTCCGATGCCGCGCTGAGTTTTTCCCCTTGGTACAAACCCAGGGTTACAGTTAAGGGGGGATCTTCGGCACTAAAGTTTCGCCCATCCGCCATAACCAAAAGCTCATCCAAAACCGGCAAATACTCAAGCGCTCGCGATGGGTCTAAACTCGACAACGAATCCATTTTCTTACTCAACGCCAAGTTTTTATCGGCTACATATTCAACATACTCCTTGTTTTTGCCGTAACTTTGAAACCATAACCCACCGATAACAAACAACAAGCCCGCCACACATAAGTGTCCAGCAACACTCCAGAACAGCTCTTTGCGCTCTTCTCGGCGATTCCTTCCCGCGAGATGCGCCTCAGGTAAAACAACCTTATTGATAAGATCCTTAATAAAATAGCTTTTCCCGGATGCAGCATTTTTATTGATATTGATGCTCGAGCTTACACCAACACGGCGCGACAATGCCCCCAGCACCCGATCAAACGGCGTACCTTCTTGGGTGCCGCTGGCGAAATAAACCCCTCGAAAGTTAATATTGGTCAATACGCTGCCATAGAAAACCTGCTCTATGACTTGACGAGCCAACGGCAAAGCATTGGCGAAGTTTTGTGCAAATGCGTAGGCGTGGGCACGGCGCGTAATATCATGCTCCTGCAGCATTAATGTGGGCAGCCCATCAAAAAGGCGCGTAGATAAGGCTAGCATTTCACGCGCCAAGATATCAGAATCGACGCTGGCACCACCTTGGGTTTCGGGCAGCGTAAAGCCCCATACCTGCTCGCGCTCCTCTTTTGACAGCCCCGCGAAGTAATCTGAAAACCCGCCCAACAGATCTGCTTTTGTTAACAACACATAAACCGGAAAGTTAACACCCAAACTCTCAGTAAGATCTGCCAAACGAGAGCGAATTTGGCGCGCTTGCTGTTCACACGCTTTATCATCTGCCACCAATAAATCAGCAACCGATAAAGTAACAATCGCACCATTTAGAGGCTGTTTAGGACGAAATTTACGCAACAAGCCCAAAAAGCCGTGCCACTCCTGCTTATCTGCCTCGGCGCTACTGTCTTGCGTCGTATAGCGCCCCGCGGTATCTAAAAAAACAGCGTCTTCAGTAAACCACCAGTCACAATTACGTGTACCGTCTACGCCTTTCACCGACTCTTTACCGAGTACGTCCAATAGTGGAAAACGCAGCCCGCTGTTTACCAAAGCCGTCGTTTTACCGGACCCAGGCGCTCCAATAAAGACATACCACGGCAACTGATAAACATACTTTCGCTTAAAACGAGAAAAAAGGCCGTTATGACGACCAAACGACAGTGTCTTAATGTGCTCCAGAGCAGAGCCAAAGTTGCGCTGCAAATCACTATAAGGCTCAGTTTCGCCCGGAGATCCCTCTGGCTTCAGTTTAGCCATCGAAGCCAAGAGCTTATCGTTGATGTTTTTTGAACGATAAAACCCAATCAACAACTTAATAATAAAGTACGCCAACAAGAGGCCTATGCACCACCACCGAACGGTTGTCGATGACAAGGGACGCCAGCCTGAGAACGCAAATAGCGGCCCCGCGAACCAAATAAATAAAATGACGGCAACGATACCGACAATGACCCAAAAGGTTCGACTACACAAAAATCGAAAAAAACGAGTGATCACAAATAAGTCCTTTTAATAGCTTGCCGAAGGCGTCAGTATTTTTATATCCACACGTCGGTTCATCGCTCGCCCCTCTGCCGTGCTATTTATTGCTACAGGCGCAGAGGCACCCAGCCCTTGAGTCGTAATCTGAACCGAAGCCGCACGCATTTGGCTGCGCAATAAGCCGGCGACACTTCGCGCGCGATCATTTGACAAGTGCCAATTTGAAGGGAAACGGACCGTTCGGATTGGTTGATTATCAGTATGGCCTGAAACCACAACCGAACGACCGAAATCGTCTACATATTGTGCAACTTTTCCAATAATCGCCTCATATTGTGGACTTACATCGACACTGCCAGAGCGAAACAGTCCGTCACCGATCAGAGTCACGGTGGCGGCCTCAGTTGTTTCATTTACCCGCACCAACTTTGCCTTAATTTCAGGCTGCATAAATTGCGTAAGCCGCTCGCTCGTATTAATAGTGGGCGCATCAGAGGTAAGTTCAGGCAGCCTAGCTGACAAAATATTTGCAAAGGTAACATCGGAGAGACTTGATAGTCGCAGAGTAAAGACCGAATACAGCGCAGCGGCTAGAATTAGGCATACAACCGCCGACACCCAAACAGGTAGAGCGGCCCACACCGGCGTTTGATCTTTAGTGACACCTTGCCAGTTACTAGAAAAAGCGCGCACATGATCGCCTCTTACGCCAGCAATAACTTCGGCCAAACGTTGACGTAAAAGCTCTAACTCGGACTTTCCGTTGTCGACAATTTTATATCGGCCCTGAAACCCAAGTGAAATGCAATAAAACATCAACTCTATTAAATCGATATGCACCGCTGGAGACTGGCTTACCTTAGAGAGAATTTGAAAAAACTTCTCGCCCCCCCACGTTTCATTATGAAAAGTCACCAACAGGCTATAACGAGACCAAACCCCGCCACCACCCCAGGGCGTTTTAGCTGCCGTCTCATCCAGCACAGTGCACAAGCAATAACGCGCCGCCACAATGTGCTCTTGAGAGATATTTTCTTGCTTAGCGCGCGCTTCAAAGCGTTTAATATCTTCTACAAGAACACTTTTAAGCTCTGCGGGATCGGGATTATGCACCAAGGTTCTGACTTGATAGATCATATTTAGAATCGGATTGGCAACGGCAACCAGAGAGTTACTTCCGCACACTACCTCATCGGTATCGCGCCAGCGACTAGACCCCGCGTGATTCACTTGTGGCTTATCTCGACGCCCACCTGGAGTGGGCATAACAAACGTGCGGGATTGATTTAAGCCAAACGCATCTTCAGCGGTCATATTGTCACTTCCTTTGAAAACTAAAGATTAAGCCAGTACGATCCAGCACTGAACTTCCAGGCCGGGAAAATCCCCCGCAACATGCAACGCAATGGTCCCAGAGGCCTCAAACGCCTTCCACATTGAAGAAGACGGGTCCATCTCAAAATAGTGTGTTCCGGTGTGATACGGAATCTGTCTCGGCGCAATAGGCATCTGCGCTATTTGTATCCCAGGCAACTGCAAGTTAACCAAATCTCTAATCTTCTCTACGGACCCAATTTTAACCTGCTTAGGAAAATTAGATTTTACAACTTCAGAAGCAACGTCCGCGCTTACCGCCAGTATAAACCGGCCTTTAGTAATGAGCTCTTTGTCACTGACACGTCCAACTTTTACGCCATAGGCTTTTTCAGCCAGCTCGATTTCAATAGCGTTTCTCTCCAAGACTGTCGACAAATAACCTCTTAGTGTTTTCACCAAAGGCTGAAAAGACTTACTTAGACAATCGTGCTGATAAGCTGGCAAGTCCGGACAGCGTTTACTGTTTTCCACAAAAGTCGACAGCTCGCCACACATAGTAGAGAACACGCCATACATGGCCTCTGGCTGCGCCCCGTGGCTGGCCAGAAGATGTGTCAACTGAGGTTGCAATCCGTTCAAATATTGCAACATTAAAAAGTCACCGACTTCGGAAATTCCACCGCGTCCCATTTGCCCGACACGATCACTTAATGCATCAGCGCGTTGCTCGACCAAACCAAGAAGCTCATTCAAATAGCTGGTTAACTGCTTCGCTGCGCCACAGGCAACCACAGGAGGAATAAAGTGCTCATCTAACACGACTTGCCGATCGCTTTTCCTCTCTATCACCTTTAGCACGCCCAACGAAACCCACGCGTCGGTAAGATCTTTTTCGAGTAAGAGTGTAAGCCTCGGAGTCGCTGCCTGAAGCTCTGCAGCCTCCCCTTTTACGGAGTTTACATCCTCCACCAGCGTATCGATCACACCAAAACGCGCTAGCGATGAGTTGTCCACTTCAAACTCAACCTCGTTGGCGTGGACGCGCTTAACAGGTATCGCCAAGTGAACAACTTGATCTACAGCGCCCTCAGGAAGGGTTAATGGCGCAGGTGGCGCGGACTGCACCGGAAAATTAAAAGCAGTTCCATCAGAAAAAACACCCTCGGCTTCAAGCAGCGACACAACACCAAGAGCCAGCGCAGAGCTATCGATATTTAGCCGCCTAAAGCCCCAAAAATAGTAAGCTGGTGCCAGCGAGCGCTGATGAACCAAAAACTCTACATAACGATCCTGTTGCTGAAAGTGTTGCGGACGAAGAAACATACCTTCCGTCCATACGATCTTTTTGTACGAATCCATATACCTGAGCCTTTGCTACTCGTTCAAAATTGAACCTACATCTTCTTGGAGTGATTTTTTTCCGATAAAAATTGTCTTGGCATGGCGCGACTGACGGTGACGAACCACTTTCATAAACCCTGAACGCGCTTTAGGCATGTCGCCGACAAGCTTCCAGCCTCCAGCGTCGATAGAGCGATAACCCGCAACAATACCGTAAGCTCGCTCTTCACCATTTAAAAGATAGATCTGTTCCTGTGTTTCACCGGGGCGCAAAATGATTCGCTCCTTCGACAACAAGCTATCACCCAACAATTCCGCATCCCGCTCCATAAGCGTCATATAATCCGCACTTTTAAACACCGTCGCGTCACGAAGCCGATAAAACGTAACCGCCACGGGCGACGCTCGTCCGTTAATATCCGGGTTAATACCGTGATCCGCCACATACCTTACCGACATTGAGTCGTTTTTAGGAGACGACGCACACGCAACGCAGACACTCACTAAAGCCAGAACATTGAGCAAGCGTAAGATTTTTTGACAAGTAAAAACTATTCTTTCATGCATTGTGATTCCCATCGTCAAAGTATCCGTTAGCGGCTAAGCATCAGCAGCTGTCATAATTGAGTCGCCCGCCCACGCAAGCGTAATGTCATTAGGGCCACCGATCCAAACGGCGAGAGCGCTATAATTATCTTGGCTGGGTTCAGCGACAGCGATCAACTCTTGCTCTAGACGCAGTAACCACTCCTCTGCACATGCGGCCCGGCCTAGAGTCGCCACCAAAGTTGCTTGCGGCAACGACTCCCAAAAACCGTCCGAGCAAATTAAAAATGCATCCCCCTCAACCACGCTAAAAGGCGCCGTTAGTGAGGCCGGCGGCACTGACTCGCCAGTGCCAAGCGCGGCGTAGAGCACACTTCTAGAGACCTTGTTGTGCGCCTCTGCCTCATCCATAACCCCGTTATCAATAAACCGCTGCACTAAACTATGATCTTTCGTTAGTAGCTGGCACACTTGCCGACGAATAAGATAAATACGGGTATCCCCAACATGAACCCATTGAGCCTGCGTCGCATCGCGGCTTAAAAAAAGCCCAGCGACGGTTGCGCTCATTTTTTCCAGCCCGTCGGACAAGGTTTGACCATAGCGCACCGCCGCATCCGCTTTTGTTAACAAAGAGTCTGTTGCCTCTTTTGTCAACAGGGGGTTTCCAGAAAATCCCGCTAAAAATGTTTTAACAGCAGTTTCGGATGCCACGTCACCGCCACCATGTCCGCCTGCGCCATCGGATACAACAAAGCAAGCCCCGGTATCCGACGTCCAGTAACCACAAGCATCCTCGTTATAATCACGGGCGCCGCAACGCGACAGCGTCGCAAAATCAATTACTGTTCCGGATGTCGCGTGATAGGCTGTCATTGCAAAGCCCTCGCTTCTTGCACCCGCTCGACTTCCTTTTCATATGCTTCGGCAAAAGCCTGCTGAAAAAGCACCTCAAAGTCCTCTTTGGCATCACCGGCAAGATCCGAGTAATTTGCTTCGTACAGCTCCCAAAGGCGCGATTTACGTGACATTGGCAAAATGCTATCCATCACTTGGTTAGACGCCAAATAGCGTCCCAAACGCTCTGGGCTAAACTTATTTACCACCTCATAAACCGCCGCACGCGCCCCCATCATTAAACCCACCTGATGGGCAGCCAAATCTTCAAAAGCCTCGTCGATAGAGGTCATCGGGTCCATAAAGCCAGAAAAGGTCGGCGCAATTAACTGCGTCAAAGCCGATTGCGCATCAGGGGCAAACTTAAGCGGGTTATTTCCCGCCGCGGCAATAATGGTGACGTTTGCCCGCATTTCATGCTTAGTCACAGAGCGCGCATGCACCATTTCAATGGTCCCGGCCGTAAGGTGCGATAACAAGCTCCCCAGCGTCGCTGCAAATTTTTCGTCAAATGCCGGTAGATGATCCACCGCAACACCCGAAGTCTCACTAAACGCCGTGCGAAGCTGTTCAGCCATAACGTCGTCGCCCGAAATACTTTCGGGGCCTGAGTCCAGTACGTCGGCGGGTGCTGAAGAGATTTTGGAGAGCTCAGGACTTGATCTCATTGAACTTGTCGACTTTAACAACTCAGATCCTGACGACGCATCACGGGCTTGCGCACTAACATCACTTGACTCAGCCTCATTACGCTTGACAGGTGTTGGGGCCACAAAAGGCATCGACAACTCCGAACCATGATCAGCCTGGCTATTGCCACTAAACATCTGCTCTAAGTCATTATTATGAACAGCTTCATCTCTCAGCAGAGCCAAAGGATCAATATGCTCTAAAGCATCGCCAAGCAAGCGACTCTCAGGCATCTGTGGGTGATCAAGAGATCTCGCTGCCTGCGAGGTTTCATCGAGCCCCTCAACCAGGGACTGAGCCGTATCGCAGAGGGGATCACTCAATTCGTTAAGATCAAATGTGTCGGCGACGCTCTCATCGCTAGCTTGCGGTTCGGCGAATATATCAAAATCTTCAGGGATATAGGTGTCGCGAACGTTCGTCGTGTCGGGCTCTGCCGCCCCCCCGTTAAACAAAGGCTCCTTTATTTCAGAAACATTACAGGTATCGGATAACGGCTTTTCTTTTTCTTCTAGCCCAACTACGTATCGACCAATAAGAACCCTGTCTGAGCAACACACCTTCTGGCTTTGGCCCGGTCGAAGCTCATTATCGTTGACAAAGATACTGACTGAGCCGCTGATATTTTCCAGCACAACAGAGCCATCTTTGGTGAGCGAGAGGCTAGCTTGCGAGCGAGATACACAACGAGACGGGTCGTCCAACACCATATGGTTATCATGACTACGTCCCACCAAAACTTTTTGATCAAGGCTGAGTGAACAACGCGGCTGGGTGCTCTCTATCGACATTCCATCAAATGACAGAGCGACTAGCTCCAATCCTGGAGAGAGGTACATATACTAAATTCCGTGTAACCATAAAAAACATGAATGCTTTATATGCTCAGGAGACAGATCAACATTTCATGGTCGCCATAATAACCATAAAAAATTTCTACACAAATTAATAAGTGAGACTTTAATCACAAAGATTTATTTGATTAGACAATAGAATGCCGGCCATCAACTTAGGGAACGTGGCTGTCGCCCAAACACACATCCGCATAGCCACCGCCAATTGGGCGCCAAAAACTCAAGGATATTAGTGAGAATTGCATGGACGCGAGTCTAAGCGTTGAAGTGCCGGACAAACATACTCAGCAGAAAAACTCTCCTATTTTTTCTCCGGCAGCGCTACCAACCGACACCAAGCTCAACGAATTTGTCGTCACTGATGTCATTGGTGAGGGCGGGTTCGGTATCGTCTATGCCGCTCACGACACACGGTTAAAGCGTACCGTTGCAATCAAAGAGTACATGCCTGCCGCGATCGCCAGCCGGCATTCATCCAGCCATGTCAGCTTGCGCTCAGAAAGACATAAAGGGACGTTTGATGCTGGATTAAAAGGCTTTATCGAAGAAGCGCGACTACTCGCACAATTTAAACATCCCGCACTTGTCGAAATTTTAACGTTTTGGGAAGCCAATGGCACCGCCTATATGGTTATGCCTAACTACCAAGGTGAAACCCTTAAGAAAGTTCTAAAAAAATCCTCTAAAAATACCGATGAACGCTGGTTAAAATCCGTACTTGGCCCATTGCTGAGTGCGCTTGAGCTACTCCACTCAAAACAGATCTACCATCGCGACATCGCCCCTGACAACATTGTCATTCAAGATAATGGCCAACCCGTCCTGCTCGACCTAGGCTCCGCAAGACGCGTAATCTCAGGCTTACAAAAAGCACTTACCGTCGTCGTGAAGCCAGGTTACGCCCCTATCGAGCAGTACACCGATGACACCATAACGGAGCAAGGGCCGTGGACTGACATTTACGCACTGGGCGCTGTTATCTATTTTGTTATAACTGGCCGCGCTCCCAATGCTTCTGTGTCACGAATGATGAAAGATACGCTGCCACCTCTAACTCATGAGCAATACCCAAACTTTAGTGATGAGTTTTTAGCTGCGGTCAATAAAGCCTTAAAGCTGCAGCCAAGTGAACGCCAACAGAGCATCAACGAGTTGCGCGAGTCACTCAGCATCAGCTCTGCGCTCTCCGAAGCCATTACCAGCCTACCACCGGCAACCGACGAGAAAAGCAGCACCACCTATGATGAGGACGATGGCAAAACGGTTATCCTTTCTGAGGATGAAGTTGAGGCGTTACAAAATAAACTTCTGGCGCCACGGCCCGTACACGGCCCAAGCGCGCCTAGCGCTCTCGACACCGACAACCCTTTAAGTTCATCAGCCTTCGACACTCCGTCCACGAGCGCTAGCACATTTGACGATGTTAAAGAGTTGCTCGATGGAACCGAAAGGGGCGGAAACTACCAGATGCAGGTCTCTGATCGCCGAGCGACCTCACCCGAACCTGCTGCGTCCATTAGCCCCAGCACACCGCTAGAGCCTAAGCGCACTTACACTTGGTTACCTAGGAGTAGCAAAACTCTCAAGCTGCAAACGGCCGTTCTTGGCGCTAGCATATTAGCGGTACTAAGCATTATCGCCATCGCGGTTTTCAATGGAACTCCAGCCGAGCCATCAAGCGCCACGCTTGCCCAAGACATTAGAGCTAACCTTAAAGCGGGCGACCAGCCTGACGATCAAACGTTAGCGCAAAACACCATCGTGGAGGCTCCACGAACAAAAACACAAAACTCCCAGTTCACCAACTCCGTCCCTCAGGTCGGCCGTACAGCAACGGCACTTATACCACCAAGCATGTCGCTTGCACCTAGCGTAGTCACGCCGTCCGAGCAAGCTCAAGCGACAACACCAATTCCGGTGTTAACACCGCCATTACTTCAGCTTCAACTCGAGCTCCCTTTAAAGGCGGCCGCACCAGAAACACCAGCACCAGAACCCGCGATCGCCAATAAAACAACGCCAGCGCCAAAACCCGTACCTACTAACGCGGACATACAACCCCAAACCGCTAAGCATAAACCGTCTAACCAAGCGGCAGCGTCTATTGTCAAAAGCGGTGACATTAAACTCAGCGTCATACCTTGGGGCGAGATTTGGATCGACAACAAAAAATACGGCGTAAGCCCGCCATTGACGACGTTGTCACTACCCGAAGGGGTTCATCAGCTGCAAATACGCAGCCCAGGCATGCGGACAGAAACGCGTACGGTTGAAATAAAATCAGAACAAACCGTGACCATCAAGCACACACTGAAAAAAGACGACGATTCCGAATCGCATTCGACCACCGTAAACAACCAACGCGAGAAAAGCCCAGAACAGGTAATCGAGAATACGCCAGAAAACACAGTAAATGCCACAGCGGCGTCTAGTGGAACAATGCCCAACATAAGCAATGACAAAACGACGGCCGCCGAAAGCGTAAAGACCTCTGCAATCAAAACTGAACCCATCGCGCCTTGGACGGTTAACCTAATGGTACAACCCTGGGGAGAGGTTTGGGTCGACGGAGAAAAAGTCGGCATAGCACCACCGCTGCGCGAGTTGAACCTAGACAAACCGCAACACAGCATAAAAATTGTCAACCCAAGCTACCCCACCAAAGAGATACATCTTGAGGTTAGCGCCGACAACGACCGAACAATCAAACATATTTTTAACTAGAGCGAACCGATAGACTCAAACCTTATGAATGTAAAATCCGCATTATTATTCGTCATTATCGCCCTAAGCCCAGCCATAATAAGCGGCTGTATGACTCAGAAAAAAAGTGAGCACGAGCTCGCGCAAATTGACGCAGAGCAAAAGCTCGAAAGAGGCAAGTCGCACTTTCACGCGGGCAATTACAATCAGGCCGAAACCGACTTGATTGGTGCAACCACTTGGCACGCCACATCGGGCACGCAACTAGTCGCGCTAAAATACCTAGCGTTTACCTACTGCGTTACCGACCGCGCCACCTTGTGCCGACATGCTTTCAATAAAGCGTTGCAACTTGATCCACGTTTTGAATTATCAGAAGCCGAGGTCACCCATCCACTCTGGGGCCCGCAATTCAAACTCGCACGCAATGGCACAACCACAGAGTAAGGCGCAGCAGGAATGGACTTCTTACATATTGATAACGCCCTCGAACAGCTCAATAGCGCGACCGATGCGGAATTGCTGCCCGGCTGCGAAATTGACTACGATCCGGACTTTATCGAGCTGGAAAACCTGCTGGCGTCAAGCCCAGAGCAACAGTATGGCGACACTATAATCCCCGCCGCCGAGCCAGACTGGGCCAAGGCTTTACCGCTGGCAATGCAGCTATTGGGAAAAAGCCTAGACTTTAGAGTGGCCGTTATTATCGCGCGCTGTCTAACGCACCGCGAAGGCTTATCCGGTGCGGTAAAAGGCATACAGCTCGTACGAGCTTTAGTAAACGGTTGCTGGGCGGTTGCGTTTCCTAGTTTAGAGTTTGACGGGGAGTACGATTCGCTACTGCGTAGTAACGCCATCGCCCCACTCGGCTCGATGCAAGGGCTGTTAGGTGACCTTCGCCATAGCACGCTATCGATTGGTCAGGTTGGCACCGTGTCGCTCGGCAGCATTGATAAAATCCTTGGTGGTACAGATGAAGACCAGCCTGTGCGTCGAGATCAAATGGCTCAAGCACTAACCGAAACACTGAGCAATCGGCACCCTGAACTGCTTCAGCTGCAACAATTACTTCTCGAACTCGAGCAGCTTAACGCCGAGCTATCCGCCGTACTGGGGCCTGAAGATCGTCCAGATTTAAGCTCTACAATACGATTTTTACAACAGATCGTGCCTCAGAAGCCGTCCGTTGCAGCGGACGAACCACCGGCAGACGAACACTCAGACGCACCAGCCACCGTCCATACCGAACAAACAGGGGTGCCCTCTAGCGTTAGAAACCGCGCCGACGCTATCGCCATGCTCGACATCGTTTGCGAATACCTAGAGCACCACGAATCTGCCAATCCGGCACCACATCTTATTCGACGAGCCCGCAATATGATCGGACAAGATTTCTTCACCATCTTAAAAGACATTGCGCCCGATGGCGTATCCCAAGCAGAGCACATCACAGGCCTACATCAGTAACTCGATGAAACCCTTTAAATCCGAAAATGTTGCAGGAGATCAGCCATGAGTGACAACAAAAGCAGTCAGAAATTCATTGCACGAAACCGCGCTCCAAGAGTTCAAATCGAGTACGACGTGGAAATATACGGATCGGAAAAAAAGATCCAGATACCCTTTATCATGGGCGTCATGTCAGATCTTTCCGGCAAACAAAAAGAAGAGTTGCCACCTGTTGCCGATCGAAAGTTTCTTGAAATCGACGTTGATAACTTTGACGAGCGCATGAAAGCGTTAAAACCTCGTGTTGCCTTTACCGTCCCCAACACACTCACAGGTGAGGGTCATCTGGCGGTCGACTTGACATTTAGCAGTATGGACGACTTCTCACCATCCTCTGTTGCAAAAAACGTCGATGGACTATCAGACCTGCTAAATGCGCGAACCCAGCTCAACAACTTACTGACCTACATGGACGGCAAGACCGGCGCGGAAGAGCTTATTAGCAACGCACTGCAAAACCCAACGCTACTGCAAAGTTTGGCCAACGCGCCTAAGCTAAGCAGCGATACCGCAAAAAACAACGATTAGCAAGCCAACACCCAACAGGAGAACGCCACATGGAGCTTTCTGAAGCGATTCAACCAGAAGAACTCGAAGTTCACGACAGCGACTTCTCAAGTTTGCTGCAAAAAGAGTTTAAACCCAAAACCGACGAAGCGAGATCCGCAGTACAAAATGCGGTGCAGACGTTAGCGCAACAAGCTTTATCATTATCTTCAACGGTTGATGGCGATGCCTACAAGGCCATCGAAGCCATCATCTCAGAGATCGATGTAAAACTCTCTGAGCAAATCAATACGATTATTCATCACGAAGACTTTTTGGCACTCGAAAGCGCCTGGCGCGGATTACACTATTTAGTCAACAATACCGAGACTGATGAAACATTAAAGATTCGCTTTATGCCTATAGCCAAGCGCGAGCTGCACCGCACACTGCGTCGCCACAAAGGCGTAGGCTGGGATCAAAGCCCGATATTTAAAAAGGTTTACGAACAAGAGTACGATCAACTTGGCGGCATGCCTTACGGCTGCCTGGTGGGCGACTACAATTTTGACCACTCGCCACCTGATGTCGAGCTACTTGGCGAAATGGCAAAAATCTCTGCCGCCGCTCACTGCCCATTTATTAGCGCTGCCGCACCATCGGTGATGCAAATGGAATCTTGGCAGGAGCTCGCTAACCCCCGCGACTTAACTAAGATCTTTGAAAACACTGAGTACGCCGCATGGCAAAGCTTGCGTACATCGGACGACTCGCGCTATCTAGCGTTAACCATGCCGCGATTTTTAGCGCGCACACCTTACGGAGCTAAAACCAACCCGATCGACGATTTCAATTTTGAAGAGAGCGTTGACGGCTCTGATCACTCGCGCTATTGCTGGGCAAACTCCGCTTACGCCATGGCAGTCAACATCAACAACTCATTCAAACAGTTTGGTTGGTGTACCTCCATTCGTGGCGTTGAGTCAGGTGGCTCGGTGCCCAACCTTCCGACCCATACCTTTCCGTCCGATGATGGCGGGGTCGACATGAAGTGTCCAACCGAGATCGCGATTTCTGACCGACGCGAGGCGGAGCTGGCTAAAAATGGTTTTATGCCGTTGATACATCGTAAAAACACCGATATCGCGGCATTTATCGGCGCCCAATCGTTGCAAAAGCCCAGTGAGTTTACAGACCCGGATGCCACGGCCAACGCCAAGCTTGCAGCGCGTTTGCCCTATCTTTTTGCCTGTTGCCGTTTCGCCCACTATTTAAAGTGTATCGTCCGTGACAAAATCGGCTCGTTTAAAGAGCGCGAAGACATGCAACGGTGGCTTAATGAGTGGATCATGAACTACGTCGACGGTGATCCCGCCAACTCATCACAACAAACTAAAGCTATTAAACCGCTCGCAGCGGCCGAAGTTTACGTCGAAGAAGTGGAAGGAAACCCTGGCTACTACACCTCCAAATTTTTCTTACGGCCTCACTACCAACTTGAGGGATTAACAGTATCGCTGCGCCTTGTATCCAAGTTGCCGTCGGTTAAAAACGGCGGAAATTGATGTTAAAGCCCTGCGGCTCTGCGCAGGGCTTTAACCGCAATGGGCGTCGACACAACCAAGGATTGACGCCTTGTTTTTATATCTAGTAACTAAGGAAGATATTGTATGTCAATGGGAAATTCTAACAACGTTATGGCCCCCCCACAGGTCTCCGTAAACACCGCAGCAAACGAATCTCTGCAAGACTTCTTCATAAAAATTGAGGGAATTCCAGGAGAATCAAAAGACTCAAACCATGCCGGTCAAATCGATGTTCTTAGCTGGGGCTATGCCGTAAGCCAGTCCTCGTCGGCTAATGTCGGTGGCGGCGGCGGTGTAGGCAAAGCTCACTTTAGCGAGCTGCTTTTTACTCACTATGTCGATAAATCTACCGCCAACCTTATTAAATATTGCGCCAGCGGCAAACACGTACCCTCTGTTGAACTGTCGTGCTGCAAAGTAGGCGACGGCCAACAAGAGTATATGAAGGTCACCTTAAAAGACGTACTGGTTACACACGTTCGGCCTATGGGTGCCACTAACAGCCCTCGTGTACTAGAAGAAGTCGGCATCTCATACTCCGAGATCAAAGTTGAAGTCAAAGAGCAGAATAAAGACGGCTCTATGGGCGCAACCGTCACCGGCACCTGGGACGTTAAGCAAAACAAAGCTTAATTACCACACTTCAGTGTCTAACTCTGTTAGACACTGATTTTTTAGCGCCATACTGTACCGCCAAATGTTAAGGATTCAGCGTCATGCCTAACACCCCCGAAGCTCGCCCTACCACATCTAAAGCGACATTAACTGAGCAGATCGTCGAGGTTAAGCAGAGCATTCGCGCCGCCCCCAATGAAGTAAAACATCGAGTTCATTTTACTCAGCTACTTATGCTAACAGGCCAGTGGGAGCGCGCCCTCGAACAACTGCAAACGGCGGCGCAGCTAGATGCCAAAACAATACCTATGGCGCAAACCTATCGCGAACTAATTCAAGCGGAGGTACTTCGCGAGCAAGTTTTTAGCGGTATCAAACAACCGCTTAGCAAGGACAGCTATCAACCTGTTGTCACCTTGTTAACTGATGCAATAAAACACCGCCAGAACGGCAAGCACACGCGTGCCGATGAGCTTCAAGATCAAGCCTATAGCCAAGTCGACGCCTCGCCTATCTGCATCGACGGCACAACCGCCCAGTGGCTAGCCGACGCCGATTCACGTCTAGGGCCCAGCTGTGAGCTATTTATTAATGGTGGTTACTACTGGGTGGGGTTCAACCACATACGTACACTCGAGCTAGAGCCCCCGCAAGATCTTCGCGATCTGGTCTGGATCCCGGCAAAAGTCACCCTTCTTAATGACACTGAAAAGCTCGCCTTCCTACCAGCCCGCTACCCGTTTAGCTACCGCTTTGACGACCAGATCGCACTAGCGGCACGCACTGAGTGGCAAGCGCTCAGCGAGACCGCCTGGGCCGGCATTGGACAAAAGATGCTGGTAAGTGAACAACGAGATTTTGCCCTACTCGAGGCCAGAAGCCTAACCCCTGACTCCTCCTCCGATGTGGCTGTTTAGTATTTATGCAAGTAAATGATACTCCGCGTGAAAACCGTTTAATTCCCGCTTTGCTGGATCGATTAACGGATCATAAACCGCAAGAAAAAACCGAAGCGGTCAATACGCGCATGATGGACAAAGGCACCTATCGCGCCAGCGTACTCAGAGATATAACCTGGCTGCTAAACACCATTAACGCCGAGTCGCATATCGACTTTAGCGAGCATCCACGCGCCCAAGCGTCTGTCTTGAATTTTGGCGTATTGGCGCTATCTGGGCAACAGTTAGTTGACGACGACCGAGCCATGATTAAGCGCGCTATTACCAAAGCACTTCTTGCCTACGAGCCGCGCATACTACCGGACAGCCTTGCCGTAAAAGTCATGCCTATGGATGACACCTACGCCGCAAATAATCAGGTGGCACTCGAGATAAAAGGACAATTATGGTCTGAGCCCTACCCGCTCGACTTTTTATTGCGCACCCATATCGATCTGGAAAATGGTCAAGTGCAATTGTCCGACGCTTACGGTGTTTATTCATGAACCAAAAGATGCTCGAATACTACAACAAAGAGTTAACTTACTTGCGCGAAGCTGGTGCGAGTTTTGCTGAGCATTACCCCAAAGTAGCATCGCGGCTAGCTATGAACGGCATTGATGTGGCCGACCCTTATGTCGAGCGCCTATTAGAAGGCTTTAGTTTTTTAACGGCACGTATCCAGCTAAAAATGGATGCCGAGTTTCCACGATTTATTCAGCGTTTGGTCGAAGTCGTCTACCCCAATTATCTAGCGCCCACACCATCTATGTGTATTGTTCGCATGACACCTGGTGATTTGGCCAACAACCAGCGTAATGGCTACACTTTGCCACGCGGAACACGACTTCGCTCAAAACCGATTCTGGGTAAAACCCCTTGCGAGTTTCGCACAGCACACTCGGTCGAACTATTGCCATTAAAGCTGCAAAGCGCTCACTTCCAACCTCTGACCACTGATTTAAAACTACTGGGGCATACCTCAAACTCCAAACCGGTCTCCAGTTTACGCATGGAGTTTTCCTTGCACGTTCCGCTACTGCACACCCCCAAGTGCACAGACAGCATCCCCGTGCATATTTGCGGCGACTACCAAATCGCATCCAGCTTGTACGAATTGATTGTAGGACATCACCTGGGGGTTGCTATTCGGCCGCTCGACCAAGGCAATACACAGCCCTGGCAAACGTTATCAGCCGAGGCCCTAGCCCCTCATGGCTTTGACCAAGATCAAGCCCTGCTACCCTACGCCAACCAAAGCTTTCAAGGGTATCGTTTACTGCACGAATATTTTGCCATGCCCAGCCGTTTTCATTTTTTTGCACTGCACGGCATAAAAAAAGTGCTCAGCCAATTTGAGCAGTGCACAAAGTTTGAAATCGCAGTCTTGCTCGATCAAGACGCTGGCGAATTTGAAAAGGTGATCGACAAGAGTCATTTTGACTTGTTTTGCACCCCGGCCATTAATTTAATTCACATGCGTTCCGACCGTATCCCACTGTCAGATACCCGCAATGAGTTTCACGCCGTACCCGATCGCGAACGACCGCTGGACTATGAGGTATACAGCATCGAACACGCCGAGGGCTTCGACCGGGACAATACTATCGAAGAGGAGTTTCGGCCGTTTTATGCCTCCAACGCCGACGATAAAGGCAACCACGGCGCTTACTTTTCTATGCGCAGAGAACCTCGGCTCGCCTCCGAGGCCAGTCAACGAAAGGGCCCACGCTCGACCTATCAAGGCTCAGAAGTATTTTTATCACTGGTTAATCAGCACGACACGCCCTACAGCAAAACCATGCGCCAGCTCGGCGTGGAGATGACCTGCAGCAACCGCGACTTACCCTTACTGTTAAACACAGGTACCGAGCAAGATCTTACGCCGGTCGAATCAATTCCCGTTGCCGGTATAAAAATTATTCATGCGCCAACAAGGCCGGTAGCCGCCATCGATGCCGGTGAAATGCATTGGCGTTTTGTCAGCCACTTAAATCTGTCGTACCAAAGCCTGGCGCACGACACTCCTGAGCAGGGTGCCAAAGCATTGCGCGAGCTACTTAGCCTGTACACAGCTCTCGGCGACAGCGCCACCGGCAGGCACAGTAAAAGTTTATTGAAAAGTGAACTACGGCCTATCACTCGCCGCCTCCCCGGTAACGGACCGCTAGTGTTTGGACGCGGCGTTGCTATCAACCTAGAAGTCGATGAAACCTTATTCGCGGGCGCTAGCCCTTATTTATTGGGTGCTGTACTCGAACGTTATTTTACTCGTCATGTTGGCATCAACTCTTTTACTGAGTTTCATTTGCTCAGTGCTCAACGCGGTGAAATTGCCCACTGGCCGGCTCGTATTGGTGGGAGGCCCACACTATGAATGCCGCCTTAACGCCGCAACACGCTCTGCACGAGCTGCTGCAAGACGTCGGCGAAAATCCGTATGGCTACGATCTATTCAACTTATTGCGTCAAGTTGAATCTTGCATCAGCGACTACCCGCCACTCGGTCGCGCACAGCGCTATCGGCACGAGCCTCTGCAGCTGGGGCAAGAGCCCAGCTGCGCCTTCGCCAGCGCCAGTGTCGCCAAGCTATACCACTATAAGGGCAAGCGCAAAAGTAAACTAAGCATCTATAGCTTCGGTTTGTTTGGCCCCAATGGCCCTATGCCGTTGGTGTTTACCGAGTATGCCCGCGAGCGTATGACACACCAGGGCGACGGCACTCTCAGCGATTTTGTCGACGTATTTCACAATCGCTTAATCATGTTGTTTTATCGCGCGTGGGCCAACGCCCAATCCTGCGCCAGCCTCGATCGCCCAAACGACAGTTTCTCGCGCCATGTAGCTAGCCTCACCGGGCTCGGGATCGATCCACACCACTCACCCGACAGCATCGCCAATCACAGTCGCTGGTATCACAGTGGTCATCTCGTGCAACAAAGCCGTAGCGCTGAGGGCTTAACCAGCATACTCAACAGCTATTTCAATGTACCCGTAAAGATTGAGCAATTTGTTGCCCACTGGTTAGAGCTACCCGCCGATCAACGTAGCCGCTTAGGCGGTGTGCAGGGCGCACAATTGGGCTTTGACTCTGTACTCGGCACGAAGGTGATGGATCGTCAACAGCACTTTCGCATTCATCTTGGGCCGCTGAGCAGCAATCAGTACGAGCAATTTTTACCTGCGCGTCAAAAATACGTGCAACTGCGCGAGTGGGTGCGCAACTACGTCGGCATCGAGTTGAGCTGGGACTTACGCCTGATACTTTGCAACCGCGAACAAACCGCTGGCATGCAACTTGGGCAAACACATCACTTAGGCTGGAACAGTTGGCTGGGCGAACGCGACGTCGAGCTCGGTCATTTAGGCGACGCCATCTTGCGTCCCGAGACTCAGACGACAGCGCAACAGCAAGCCGTACAAAGCCAACAAACTCACTAACCTTTTAACACTTACGATGACTTACACCATGAAAAAAACGTTTTATCTTTGCAGCTTATTACTCAGTCTATATGGCCCTCAACTGGCCGCGCAAAACGCCGGCACGCCCGATCCGTATTTGGCTCAAGCGTTTGATGGCATCTGGCAAATGGAACGCAACGCCACCCACATGCTCACCGAGCAAGTGCATACCCATGTAGTCGACGACACCTTTCGGCAAGAGCCACAGCATAAGAACGCCCCGGTTTACCTGCGCGAGTCGGGTGATACCGGCGCGATCGAATACCGCAAAAAACGCTACCCTGTTGGCGACACCCCCTGGGGCGGCTTGCCTCACCTTGACCCCGACACAATGCGCCTACTCGATATCACTATGGAGCAAACCAACTATTTAGTCCTCTCGGGCCTGGGCGAGGGAATTTTCTCTACCACCAACTGGAAGCAATACCGCTTTTTACACGTGCTAGACGTTGGCCGAGGCCGTGGCATCGTAAATTACTACCCGCTATTCGCCGATGCCGGGTTAGGCGAACAGGTGCTCGGACGCCTGCCCGGCTCCAATTACCTTAACTACGCACGCTTAGTGCCTACTGACTGGAACTTCGAGCGTCAAGCCACACGCTACGAAATTTTGCTCTACGAGCTGGGCCGTAACGGCATCAAGCGCGTGATTAAAAACGATGCCCCTCTATCATATGTGTTGCAAAAAAATACTAACGCCCCCCAGTGGGAATTAACACTCACAGCGGAAACACCTGTGGCCGACAGGCTCGATGACCAAGGCCATTACTTTACCGCCGCCCGGTTATCGCAGTCGCAGTACCAAAACCTCTACGGAAAGAAATCGCGCTAAGCCACACCGCGTTTTGACAATTTAGGAATCATTATGAGTGAAATCAGCCGCACCGCCCTGTTCGGTAAACTAAACTCGCTGGCCTACAAGGCTATCGAAGGGGCCACCGTATTCTGTAAATTGCGGGGCAACCCTTATGTCGAATTAGCGCACTGGTTGCATCAAATTGTGCAACTTAATGACAGTGACCTCCACCGCATCGTACGACACTACCAGCTCGACAGCAGCGCGATTGCCAACGAGCTAATACAGGCACTAGAAGCTCTTCCCAGCGGCGCCAACGTCATCAGTGATTTATCACCCAGTGTCGAAGACGCCGTCGAGCGCGCCTGGGTATACGCCACTTTAATGTATAACCACAACCGGGTTCGCAGTGGCACGCTTTTACTTGGGCTGCTCAAAACCGCCAACCTTAAACACAAACTCGGGCAAATCTCCCCCACCTTAGCGAGCATTTCAGTCGACACACTGGCCGACAAGTTACTTGGCATTATTGCCGACTCGCCCGAAGATCAACTGAGCGCCAACGACACCAGCGAGCTACAACTGGGCGCCCCCGGCGAAACCAGCGGCGCTATGGCACCCGGTGCTCTGGGCAAACAGCAAGCGCTGCAACAGTTTACGGTTGATTTAACCGAGCAAGCGCGCAACGGTGAAATCGACCCGGTAACCGGTCGCGATGACGAAATCAGGCAGATTATCGATATCCTAATGCGTCGCCGACAAAACAACCCACTGCTAACCGGCGAGGCCGGTGTAGGCAAAACCGCCGTCGTCGAAGGGCTTGCATTACGCTTAGCTCAGGGCGATGTACCGCCACCGTTAAAAAGCGTGAGCTTACGTTTGCTGGACATCGGCTTGCTGCAAGCGGGCGCGAGTATGAAAGGCGAATTTGAACAGCGCTTGCGCCAGGTAATCGATGAAGTGCAAGCCAGCGTCAAGCCCATTATTTTATTTATCGATGAGGTTCATACATTAGTAGGTGCTGGCGGCGCCGCTGGCACCGGCGACGCAGCCAACCTGCTAAAACCCGCCCTGGCCCGTGGCACATTGCGCACCATTGGTGCCACCACCTGGAGCGAGTACAAAAAATACATCGAAAAAGATCCGGCCTTAACCCGTCGCTTCCAGATCGTGCAAGTGGGTGAGCCCGACGAGGCCAAAGCCATCAACATGTTGCGCGGCATCAGCGCCAACTTAGAAAAACACCACCAAGTATTACTGCTGGACGAGGCGATCACCGCTGCCGTTAAACTATCGCACCGCTACATTCCCGCACGGCAACTGCCAGATAAAGCCATCAGTTTACTCGACACCGTCTGCGCCCGTGTTGCCGTGAGTCAACATGCCACCCCCGCCCAGCTCGAAGATTGCCAGCGCGCCATTACCAGCTTGCAAATCCAAGCCGATACCATCGCCCGCGAGGCAGCACTAGGGTTACCAAACCAAGCCCAAGAGCAACAGTGTCAAGAGCAATTAACACAACTGCTGAGCCAAGAGGCCGAGCTTACCCAGCGCTGGCAACAAGAACAACAGTTGATCGATGAGCTATTGCAACTGCGCCAACAACTCCACCAGCACCGTTTGAAAAAAACGGCATCCGACTCAAACAACACGCAAACCACCGAGCAGAACGAAGATGCGAATAGCGCGCCCAGCGCCGACGAGCCACAACCCCAAACTGCGCCTCAAGCAACGCTAGAGGAGTTGCTACAACGCCATCAACAAGCGATGCAAAAATTGACCGATTTACAAGGCGAGAACCCATTAGTGCTGCTTGCGGTCGATGATACCGCCGTGGCCTCGGTAGTAGCCGACTGGACCGGTATCCCCGTAGGACGCATGGTGCGCGATGAAATCACCAGCGTGTTGCAACTAGCCGACAACCTCGATCAGCGAGTTATCGGCCAAAGCCACGCGTTAGAACAAATCAGCCGTCGCATTCAAACCGCACGCGCTCACCTTGACGCCCCCAACAAACCCATCGGCGTATTTATGTTGGTCGGCCCCTCCGGCGTCGGCAAAACCGAAACCGCGCTGGCGCTGGCCGAAACCCTATACGGCGGTGAGCAAAACCTTATTACCATTAACATGAGTGAATTTCAGGAAGCTCACACTGTATCCACCTTAAAGGGTGCGCCTCCCGGCTACGTCGGTTATGGCGAGGGCGGCGTCCTAACCGAAGCCGTGCGGCGCAAGCCCTACTCGGTAGTGCTACTCGACGAAATCGAGAAAGCCCACCCGGACGTTCACGAGTTGTTTTTTCAGGTATTTGATAAAGGCTGGATGGAAGACGGCGAAGGCCGCGCGATTGATTTTCGCAACACCGTCATATTGCTCACTTCCAACACCGGCACCGAGCGGCTAACCAGCCTGACCCGCGACCCCGAGCTAATGCCCGAGCCCGATGCGCTAACCCGCGCTATGCGCGAACCATTACTCGAAGTGTTTCCGCCAGCATTTTTAGGGCGTCTGGTGGTCATTCCCTACTACCCGCTCAGCAACCAAACGCTGGCACAAATCGTTAGGTTGCAACTCGACCGAATTGCCAAGCGCACCGGCGAGCAACACGATATCGAATTTAGCTACGACCAAGCCGCTATCGATTTAGTGATTCAGCGCTGCACCGAGGTCGAGTCCGGCGGTCGCATGATCGACACCATACTGACTCACAACTTACTGCCAGTTATTAGCCGCGAGTTACTGACCCGCATGGCTCAGGGCGCCGCCTTAACGCACATTCATTTAAGCGCCGAGCACGACGATTTTTACTACAGCTTCTCGCCCCAACAAAGTGAGCCAGCCGCCCACACCGCCCTACCCACTGGCACGCGCCAACAGTTGGCGGCCCTTGACGTGGTATAAAGGATTAACCCATGGAACGCATATACAACCTCATCAGCCCGCTGGACGCCGAGCAACTGCGCTTTAGCGCACTGCAAGGGCGCGAGTCACTCTCGCAACTGTTTCAGTTTGACCTGACGTTAACCAGCCCCAGCGGCGACATCACCCCGGCCGACTTACTCGGCCAGCCTCTCACCCTTGAGGTGGCTCTGGCCGACGGCGGTACGCGCCACCTAAACGGCCAGTGCACCGAGTTTCAAAGCCTGGGCAAACACGGCCGCCAGTACCTTTACCGTGCGCGCCTGCGCCCGTGGTTGTGGTACGCCACCCAACGCCAGGACTACCGCATTTTTCAAAACTCAAGCGTGCCCGACATGGTCAAACAAGTGCTGGCCGCCTACCCGTTTGAGTGTCGCTTTAACCTGTGCGGCCGCTACCGCCACTGGGAGTACTGCGTGCAGTACCGCGAGAGCGACGCTAACTTTGTGATGCGCCTGCTCGAGCACGAGGGCATTTGGTTTTACTTTGAGCACAGTGCCAGCGGCCACACGTTAGTGATGACCGACGACATCGGCTTGGCCAGCCCGGCACCGGCGTACGCTAGCTTGCCGTTTCAGGAGGCCGGCGCCACCGAACCCAATAAAGACTTTATCGACCGCTGGCACGGCGCCGGCAGCGTTACCTCGGGCAGTTATCAAGCGCGTGACTACAACTTTGAGCAAGCCAGCGCCTTGCTCGACACCCAGCGCGCACAACCCGCCAACCATCCGTTTGGCAAACTCGATGTGTTTGACTACCCGGGCAGCTACCCCCACGTGGATGACGGCGACGGCTACGCCAAAGTGCGCGTCGAAGAGCTGCGCAGCCCCCACCAGCGCAGCTATGGCAAGGCCTCGGCGCGCGGCATTGCGCCCGGCTACCTACTCACCCTGGAGCAGCACCCGCAGGCGCACCACAACCAAGAGTATTTAATGGTCGCTTGCGACTACGACTTTCAGGCCAACGATTACGAAGCCGATACCGGCGCCGCACCGTTTGTGATGCAAGTACAATTTGAGGCACATGCCAGCCACGAGCCCTACCGCCCCGCGCGCCTCACCCGCAAACCCCTTACCCACGGCCCCGACAGCGCCGTGGTCAGCGGCCCCGCGGGCGAAGAGATTTACACCGACGAGCACGGCCGGGTTAAAGTCCACTTTCACTGGGATCGCTACAGCGGCCGCGACCAAAACAGCTCCTGCTGGATTCGTGTCTCGCACCCCTGGGCCGGCGCCGGCTTTGGTGGTATTCACGTACCGCGTATCGGCCAAGAGGTCTTGGTGGATTACCTAAACGGCGACCCCGATCGCCCCGTGATTACCAGCCGTGTGTACAACAACCTGCAACCGGCGCCCTGGTCGCTGCCGGCCAACGCCACCCAGTCGGGCTTTTTAACCCGCTCAACGCCCGCCGGCACCTGGGAGCAAGCCAACGCCTTTCGCTTTGAAGACAAAATCGGCCAGGAGCAAATCTGGCTGCACGCGCAAAAAAATCAAGACATCGAAGTCAACAACGACGAAACCCACTGGGTGGGGAACGATCGCACCAAAACCATCGACCGCGATGAAACCACCCAGGTAAAACGCGACCGAACCGAAACCGTCGATGGCAACGAAACCATCACCGTGCACAAAACCCGCACCGAAGAAGTCGACGGCGATGAAACCATCACCCTGCACAGCAACCGCCAAGAGCGCGTCGATAAAAACGAAACCATCAGCATCGGCGACAACCGCACCGAGGATGTGGGTAAAAACGAGAGTATTACGGTCGGCGATAACCGCCATAAAACCATTGGTAAAAACGAGACCGATCACATCGGCAAAAGCTGGTCGATTAACGTCGGCGACAACAAAAACGAAACCATTGCCAAGGCCAGCATGCAAAACGTCGGCTTAGCGCGCATGGACAACGTCGGTGCCGCCTACAGCCTAAACGTCGGCGCCGCCATGAACACCATCGTCGGCCTCAGCAACTCAGAGCAAACCGGCTACAGCAAAAGCGTCACCGTCGGCCAAAGCCAAACCACCACCGTGGGCACCACCGACACCACCACCGTAGGTGAGGAATTTAGCCTAACCGCTGGCGGCGCTGCCAACATCACCATGAACGCGGACAGTATTACCCTAACGGTGGGCGATGCGAGTTTAGAGATGACGAGTGATGGGACGCTTAGCATTAATGGCCAAGAAATCACCATTCACGCCAAAGGCGAGCAAACCTTAAAAGCCGATGGCAACTTAACGTTAAAAGGGGACAAAATCCTTGAAAACTGATGCATCCTCAGACGGCCCACACCAGCAGGCCGACAACGCGCTGGATACACTGATCCAACGTCCGCGCACGTCTGAGCGGTTAAGTTTACCCAACAAGGTTGACGGTATCGTCATAGGTACGCTTGAGCGATTGGATGATCACGGCACCGCCTACATCACCCTAGACACCTACGGCTTATCCGACTTGCCAGCGCGCAGCCTAGTCGCCTTAAGCCAAGCTCACCAAGGCCAAAGCGTAGCGGTTGGTTTTGAGGCAGGCAACCCCAGCGCCCCCCTCGTACTGGGACTATTGCAACATTCAGCACCCACGGCTGTCGCGCCAACGCATGATGTATCAGAGGTTCCGAGCAGCGAGATAACCCCGGATAACAACACCGAGTTGCACATCGAGCAACAGGGCACACGCATTTTAATTGAGGCCGAACAAGAACTAGAGCTGCGCTGCGGTGAAGCGGTTATTTTGCTTACCGCCGACGGCCACATACAACTGCGCGGCGGTTACATCACCAGTCACGCGGATGCCTCCCAGCGCATCCGTGGCGGATCGGTGCAGATCAACTGAGAACCCCATGGAATTAATTGTTAACAACCGTGCGCTCAGCGCCAGCGTATCCACCGCTTTCGATGTGCGCGGGCAAGAGCATCTCGTCATCGTCGCCAAGGCCAGCTGGAGCATTCCCCCGCCAGGTCAGCGCCCTCGCCCGTTGGCGGCGCCGGCGTTTTGTTACTCAGATCAATACACGGGGGAGCCTGGCTTAACCGCCATGGTGTACGGCAACGATTTTGCGTTGCACAAAAACGCTTGCGACATTATTTTTGATGCCTGCGCCCATACCCCGCAGGGCAAACCGTTGCGCATTCTAGAGGTCGGCTTTCGCATCGGAGCACTGGCTAAATCAGTACGCGTTACCGGCGAGCGATACTGGCGCCAGCGGTTAGGCATACCGTATTTAACCCAGCCCGCCCTCTTTACCACCATGCCTTTGCATTACGATTTAGCCTTTGGCGGCAGCCTAAGCCGCAACCCCAAAGACGCGGCGGCCCCGATAGACACCTACCTGCCCAACCCGGTAGGCACAGGCTGGACCAGCAAGCACACCCGCAACCAGCTTGCCAACCAGCGCGCGCCGAGCCTCGAGTACCCCACCGACGCCATTACCCACGGCCAAGGCAAGCATCGCCCAGCTGCGTTAGGCGCCATTGGCAGCCATTGGCGCCAGCGCGCGCAATATGCCGGGACGATGGATGAGCATTGGCAAAAAAACATATTCCCGTTTTTGCCCGAAGATTTTGATGAGCGCTTTCACCAAACCGCCCCACACGATCAACAAATGCCCGCCCCCCAAGGCGGCGAGACTGTGATACTGGCAAACCTAGTTAAAAACCGCCCACACATCGAATTTTTGTTGCCCGCCGTTGGCCCCATGCCGGTTCGGGTACTGCGCAAAAACTACACCACCGAAACCCTCAGCGCCCACGCCGACACCGTGTTTTTTGAAACCGAGAAAAATCGCTTTTCGGTCGTTTGGCGCAGCCACACACCGCTGCAAAAAAACCTGCGCGAGATCAACTGTGTCGCCGTTGGCAAAGTCAGCCAACAGTGGTGGCAAAGCAGAGTCATGGGCACGGATAATTGCGAACCCTGCAATAATCAAGAAAATAACGGCGATAACCTATGATGCAGCCCAACAAAACATTCAGCCCCATGCACATCAGTGGCGCCGGTATTTGTTGCTCACTAGGCATGAGCTTAACCGCCGTAGATTGCGCCCTGCGCGCTGGGCTGGATCAATTCAGCCACAGTAACTTTACCGATTCAAAAAACGAATCTCTGCGTGTTGCGCAAATGAGCACAGAAGAGCTAACCGGTTCTGACCGCTTAGCAAAGTGGTGCGCACTCGCCATAGACGAGAGCATCACCCATGCCTCGCATCCACAGAAAAACAGCCCTATTGACTTATCAACTACCCCACTACTGCTACTGGCCGCCGAACGCGACCGACCGCATAGTAACGATCACTTTTATCGCGATATTTTCAGCGCAATACAGCAGCACACAAATACAGATTTTCATGAAAACTCTCGCATCATCACCTCGGGGCGTGCCGGTATAGGAATCGCCTTACAGCTCGCGCAGCAATGGCTGGTATCCGAGCCGATCAACAACATCATTATCGCTGGGGCTGACTCATTTTTAGACAGTGCCACCATCAACCACTATGCAGGGCAGCAACGGTTATACACAGCACAAAACAGCGACGGTTTTATTCCCGGTGAAGCCGCCGCCGCTATCATCGTGAGCCGTCAAGAAAGCTCAGCAGATACCACAACAATTCTTGGCGTAGGGGTCACCCAAGAGCAGCGGCCAACCAATAACACCGCCCCCAACCGTGCCTTTGAGCTAACGCATGCGCTCGCACAAGCTATAACGCAATCAAGCATCCCCTATTCGGCTTACACCCACCGGTATTCCGATCAGAACGGAGAGAGCTCCTTTGCCCGAGAAGCCGCACATGCGTTAACCCGTTTGGGTGCTAGAGGGCTTAAACAGCTCAGCACCCAAACAACCGCCGACTGCACTGGCGAGATCGGCGCAGCCACAGGGCCGCTGATGCTCGCATGGGCAAGCAGGCTATCGAGCAGCGTAACTCTTGGGCCAAGCATTGCCCATCTAGCCAACGATGATGGCTTACGAACCGCCATTGCCTTATCGGCATCACACACACCACACCGGGAACCTACCCTATGAGAACTTACGTGTACGCAAACGATCAAGAAATCTGCTGCAAATCAGTTGGTCAGGACGGGGTAGCAGTAGCGGCCTTTCCAGACTCCTGCTGGAGCCCGCCCGCACCCGGCGCAGGGCCTCTGTTAATCCCCTACCCCAACAGCAACTTTGCCAGCAACCTTAAGAAAGGCTCTACCAGCGTCTGTATTGGTAATTCCGCAGTCGCGTTAAAAGACCAATCGTACTTGGATAAAAGCACCGGCAACGAGCCAGCCACCAAAAACTTTAGCCAAGGGTTGAGCACCGCCACTATTAAGGGCAAAACCTATTTTACCGACTGGTCGCAAGACGTAAAAATTGAAGGTCTCAACGTGTGCTGTAACATGCATTCCACCACCCACAACCACGGATAGGATATCGACAATCATGGGAACACAGCCCAACACCGTCTCATCGCACTTCATGTCGGTAGCCTCAACCAAAGAATCCTGTAAATCAGACAAAAAAGAGATAGAAAAACACTGCAAGCCGACACCCGAACGTAACGAAAAAGATAACAACGGCAAAAGGAAACCACCCAGAAAAAAAGGTGGCGTACTCGGTAAAATCAATAAAACCATGGAGACGATTGACGAAAAAACCAAAGATCTTGCCGGATATGAGCGAAAAGTCACCCGCGGAAAACCGAACAACGATGCCATTGTTGGTAACGCTTGGATGGACGAGCACTGCACGGGCCTGTGGTTAAAACCACACGAGAGCAACTTAACCTCCATTAACGAGCTAACGGACACCTACAACCAAAAGTTAACAGAGCTAAAAGAGTCGGTAACCAAACTCAACAGCGCTGGCGAGATATTCAGTGAAATGCTGTCGCTTTTGTGGGAAGAGAGCATGTGGTCCACACTAAAAATAGGCGGTAAGTTTTTAGGGAAATCAGCCATTAAAGCCATTGTGGGCGGAGCCTCCGCTACTACTGGTGCGGGCCTCGTCGTTACCGGAGCCATGGCCGCCTGGACAATTAAAGACCTGTACGACACCATTGGCACCGTTGCGGAGTTATTAGGCGATAAAGGCGCAGCATTAAAGCAAGCTTTTAACGAGATAGGAAACTTAGATGAGACCGTGGCCAAACTCCAAAAAGAGCTGGTCGATGACCCGGTAAAGGGCCTTACTAACACCATGACCACACTGGCAAAAATAAACCCATGTGTGCGCGCACGTAAATGCTTGCTAGTGCCCTACAAAAACACCAAAAGCAAAAAAAAGACCGTCAAAGACGGCAACGGCTGCTGCCCGGGGCAAACGGGCCACCACATTATGCCCAACGCCATGTTTAAAGATAAAGACAACAAAAGCGTGTGCCCCGGCTATAACTATAACGAGGCCCCCGTTATGTGCCTGGAAGGCACTAACAACGCCAAGGGCTGGGGCAGCCATGGCAGTGCCCATAGCAACTTAGAAGTTGACATGAAACACTACCGAGACGAGCGGTTCGAAAAAAATCAGAACACGGATGTCATATCTTATAAAGAGGGATCTAAAATTTGCATTGACGCAGTACGTGAAGCCGCCGCCAAAAACTGCGACCCAGAATGCCTGCAAGCGCAGCTGGATCACCACTACAACCAATGCAAAGATCTAGAGGCCGAAGCCAGCGACGAAAACGAAATCAACGCAGGCACTGTTGAAAAGCTTGAGCCTAATGCTGGGAAGGGCGCGTTAACCAAAATCGACAAAGAACCTACCCGTACGATCCCAGGAAACTAAAGGAGTCAAAAATGATAAGCCTACTGGAGTACAAAGAAGTATTGAAAAAATACTCGATCACGGACTGCGCCATCAGAACAAAAGATATCTTTATGTTTATCGGGTCTGAGATATTAACCGATGAAGAAATCGATGAGTACGATGAAGGAAACTACGATCTAGCCACTCGACCTAAACGGGTAATTGTGTTTTTTCGGGAGCCTTTTGAGGATGGAAGACAATGGTTTTACGACGATCTCATTGGCTGGCACACCTGCCGCATAGGCGCCACCAACCACCCCAAAAGTCACTCCATTACGATCGCGAGCGATGACTTAGAAGATCGCGTTTACGTTACGGGAAGTGGTCCGGCCCATGAGGACACCCGCATCCAAGCAATTGCACGCGGGGGTGTTCGAAGAGGTGCTATAACACGATTGAAAACCATTGATGGCTGGCTTTATTTTTGTGGGGGACGTCGAACAATAGCAAAGCGCTTAGATGAGAGCAGCTGGATATCACTAGTCGGCACGTTGCCAGTATTGGATACTGGCGACACCATCAGAAATATTACCGAAGCTGGATTCTCCGACATCGACGGTTTTAGCGAGAATGACCTGTACGCCGCAGGCGGCCATGGTGACGTATGGCACTTTAACGGCCAGCAGTGGCGCGCCATCGCCTTTCCCAGCAACCAAACCTTGAAATCCATGTGTTGCGGCGGCGACGGCAAAGTGTACATCTCCGGCTACGAAGCCGAGACCTATATGGGCCGCGACAACAAATGGAAAAAGATCTACAGCGGTGGCATCTCCACCGGCTTTAGAGACATGGTGTGGTTTGGCGACAGAGTCTGGTGTACCAATGACTACGGCGTGTGGACGATTTATAAAGGTAAAGTAAAGCGCGCCGACCTACCCGCCAATATCGAGGCGTGCGCCGGGCACCTATACGTTAACGACGGCGTAATGCTACTCGCGGGCTTAAGCGGTGCCGCCTTTTGCGAAGATGGCGAATGGACCCTGCTGTTTAACTCTTTCACCATGAACAAGCTGGTTGAAATTGACGAGCACGAGGGCTAGTGCACCCATGCAATCGTTACGCTCCTTACGCGCCCCCATCCCCGAGATCATAAAACGCCACACTGGTGACGCGGCGTTTTATTGGGGCCAGTGGGATAAAGCCCGCTACTCTTTTATCGTTGATGCCGAGCGTTTGGCGCACATCGAGCATCTGCTTTGCGCCCACCTAAAAGATAAAGACAACAAAAGCGTGTGCCCCGGCTATAACTATAACGAGGCCCCCGTTATGTGCCTGGAAGGCACTAACAATGCCAAGGGTTGGGGCAGCCATGGCAATGCCCATAGCAACTTAGAAGTTGACATGAAACACTACCGAGACGAGCGGTTCGAAAAAAATCAGAACACGGATGTCATATCTTATAAAGAGGGCTCTAAAATTTGCATTGACGCAGTACGTGAAGCCGCCGCCAAAAACTGCGATCCAGAGTGCCTGCAAGCGCAGCTGGATCACCACTACAACCAATGCAAAGATCTAGAGGCCGAAGCCAGCGACGAAAACGAAATCAACGCAGGCACTGTTGAAAAGCTTGAGCCTAATGCTGGGAAGGGCGCGTTAACCAAAATCGACAAAGAACCTACCCGTACGATCCCAGGAAACTAAAGGAGTCAAAAATGATAAGCCTACTGGAGTACAAAGAAGTATTGAAAAAATACTCGATCACGGACTGCGCCATCAGAACAAAAGATATCTTTATGTTTATCGGGTCTGAGATATTAACCGATGAAGAAATCGATGAGTACGATGAAGGAAACTACGATCTAGCCACTCGACCTAAACGGGTAATTGTGTTTTTTCGGGAGCCTTTTGAGGATGGAAGACAATGGTTTTACGACGATCTCATTGGCTGGCACACCTGCCGCATAGGCGCCACCAACCACCCCAAAAGTCACTCCATTACGATCGCGAGCGATGACTTAGAAGATCGCGTTTACGTTACGGGAAGTGGTCCGGCCCATGAGGACACCCGCATCCAAGCAATTGCACGCGGGGGTGTTCGAAGAGGTGCTATAACACGATTGAAAACCATTGATGGCTGGCTTTATTTTTGTGGGGGACGTCGAACAATAGCAAAGCGCTTAGATGAGAGCAGCTGGATATCACTAGTCGGCACGTTGCCAGTATTGGATACTGGCGACACCATCAGAAATATTACCGAAGCTGGATTCTCCGACATCGACGGTTTTAGCGAGAATGACCTGTACGCCGCAGGCGGCCATGGTGACGTATGGCACTTTAACGGCCAGCAGTGGCGCGCCATCGCCTTTCCCAGCAACCAAACCTTGAAATCCATGTGTTGCGGCGGCGACGGCAAAGTGTACATCTCCGGCTACGAAGCCGAGACCTATATGGGCCGCGACAACAAATGGAAAAAGATCTACAGCGGTGGCATCTCCACCGGCTTTAGAGACATGGTGTGGTTTGGCGACAGAGTCTGGTGTACCAATGACTACGGCGTGTGGACGATTTATAAAGGTAAAGTAAAGCGCGCCGACCTACCCGCCAATATCGAGGCGTGCGCCGGGCACCTATACGTTAACGACGGCGTAATGCTACTCGCGGGCTTAAGCGGTGCCGCCTTTTGCGAAGATGGCGAATGGACCCTGCTGTTTAACTCTTTCACCATGAACAAGCTGGTTGAAATTGACGAGCACGAGGGCTAGTGCACCCATGCAATCTTTACGCTCCTTACGCGCCCCCATCCCCGAGATCATAAAACGCCACACTGGTGACGCGGCGTTTTATTGGGGCCAGTGGGATAAAGCCCGCTACTCTTTTATCGTTGATACCGAGCGTTTGGCGCACATCGAGCATCTGCTTTGCGCCCACCTAAAAGATAAAGACAACAAAAGCGTGTGCCCCGGCTATAACTATAACGAGGCACCCGTTATGTGCCTGGAAGGCACTAACAACGCCAAGGGCTGGGGCAGCCATGGCAAAGCCCATAGCAACTTAGAAGTTGGCATGGATGCCTATCGAAATAAACGACTCAGAAACAATCAAGATACGGACGTCATCTCTTACAAAGAGGGCTCTAAACTTTGCATCGACGCAGTACGTGAATCCGCCGCCAAAAACTGCGACCCAGAATGCCTGCAAGCGCAACTGGACGACCACTACAAGCAATGCAAAAAAGCCGATGGCACATCGGCAACGCTACGCCCCGCTGACGGCGGCGGCAAGTTTATTGAGATGACTCCTAAAAATACGCCAAAACCCACACCAAACAGATAAGAGCTTCTTCTATGATCAATCTAGAAAGTTACGATCAAATATTTAAAAAATACTCCATAACTGATTGTGCCGTTCGAGCTAACGACATGTTTGTTTTTATTATCTCTGAAATTCTGACGGATGAAGAGGTTGAATACTACCAAGAAAATGATTACGACCTAGACTACCGTCCCAAAAAAATTGTCAGTTTCTTTAAAGATCCGGATGAAAATGGGGACCAATGGTTTCAAACCCACCTAATCGGCTGGGACACCCCACGCATCGGAGCGTGCAACCAACCGCGCAATCACTCCATCACACTTGAAATATCGACCCGTCTGGACCATCAGGCTTTTATAACCGGCAATGGCCCTGCCGAGAAAATGCCTTTCCCACCCAGAGTTGCCAAAAACGGCGTTCCGCTAGGTGGGTTTGTTCGAGGCGGTATTCGTCGGACGAAAACTATCGATGGCTGGGCCTACGCCGTTGGCGGCAACCGCACATTAGGCAAGTTTTTAGACAAAGGGCAGTGGCAACCACTTAATAAAGACTTACCGGAGATTCCTCGAGAGCAAAGAACCACAATGTCAGCCTCAGGCTTCGAGGATGTAGACGGTTTTAGCGAAACCGACATTTACGCTGCGGGCGGAAGAGGCGACGTCTGGCATTTTGATGGTGAGAACTGGACCCCCATCCCTTTCCCGTCTAACGATCCTTTAGAGTCACTTTGCTGCGCGGGCGATGGCTATGTGTACATCTCGGGCTACGAAGGCATTACCTTTAAAGGCCGCGGCGACCATTGGACCATGATTAACCGCTACGGTATTACCCTTGGCTTTAGAGACATGGTGTGGCACAAAGACCGTGTTTATTGCACCAGCGATTACGGCTTATGGGAGATTGTGGATGACAAGGTGCAACGCGTCGATGTACCCGATGAAATTACCGCCTGCTCGGGGCATTTATACGCTAACGATGGCGTGATGCTACTGGCCGGTTTAGGCGGTGCGGCCTTTTGCGAAGATGGCGAATGGACGCTGCTGTACAACAGCTCCACCATGGACACGCTAGTAGAGCTAGAAGCGTTAGAGCCACAAAACAACGGTTAAGGAAAATCATGTCTCGCCTTGCAGCCTTTCGGCAGCCTATTCCTGAAATTATTAAACGCCACGCCGGTGACGCGGCGTTTTACTGGAGCCAGTGGAGTAAAGCCCGTTATTCATTTATCGTTAATGCCGAGCGCTTGGCACACATCGAGCACCTGCTGTGCGCTCATCTGGACGGGCTCACAGAGGCCGCCGACACCGGCTGGCAAGAAGCGTTTGGTAACCTAAAACGCTGGAAGGGCCCCGGTGAAACATTTGTTTGTGTGTTACTGGCCTTGCAACACGACTCACAAGAGCGGTTTACGTTGATGTGGCCCACCCTAGAAGCCAACGCTCACGATTGCGCCCGTGGGTTTATCTCGGCATTGGCGTGGCAACAACAGCGCTCGCCCTCACCTACCCCGTGGTTAGATCACTGGCTGAAAACAGCCGATTCACCGCTGCTAACCACCGTAGCTTTAAGGGCCAGCGCCTGTGTAGGGCAAATTCCGTTAGAGCACGCGACCACCGCCTCGCAAGCCGATAGCGCCCACGTTAGGGCCGCCGCGTGCCGCACCTTAGCGCGCCACCCCAATAACCCAGAGGCGGCCGCCACGTTACTTCATTTAACCAATAATACGGCGCCCAATGTGGCCATAGAGGCCGCTATCGGGTTATTACACCAAGGCGGCGACTCGGCCACAGCGCAACAAGCGCTTAACGCGCTGCATAACGCCATCCTTGCCGCACTACCCAGCCTAACCGCCCTAAAAGGCAGTAAGCGTCGCAATGCGTATCGGCAACTCAGGCGCTGGCTGTTTTACTGGGCGTTTTATACTCCAATTAAACAACGCGAATTTGCAGTAACCCTCGAGCAACTGCCCCCGCTGCTGCAAATAGAGGCCATTGGCTGGCATGGCGACAGCGCGCATGTAGACCACCTCATTAAGATGATGCACACCCCCGAGCTAGCACCGGCGGCGCTGGCACACCTAGAGCTACTCACAGGCTGCGATGCCGAAGATTTACACCTAACCGCGCCAATCGACCAAGCACAGCTGGATACCGCGCAAAATTTACCGCCCGAGTATCAAGCCATGCCATTCCCCAATGTGGCCGCGGTAACGCACTGGTGGCAAGCCCAGCAACCCATCGCAGCCGCCACGAAAGTGTTGCAGGGCAAGCCCCTTGAGCAAAATCAAACCTCGCTCGAACACTGCCAAACACTGATCGCCATCGCACCACGGCGTATCGCCCGAATCGCCCAGCAGCACTGCGTGGTTATATCCGTTAGCGCGTAAAGGAATTTACAATGACCCACACCCTACTCGACCCTTGGGACGATGCGGCAAAAATCGCCAACACGTTAACCCAACCCAACAGCACTCTTGTCATCGCACTGGGCGCCGAATGGTGTCATCTATGCACCGACTTTAAGCCGACCTTTTACGCAGCCGCCGCAACAAACACCACCAACGTATGGCTGTGGTACAACCTAGAAGAGCACGAAGAGCTACTGGGTGACTTTTACCCAGAAACACTGCCTTTAGTGTGGGTATACCAAGGCCCACAACTAACCCGCTACGGCACCCCAACTATAAAAGAGCCGACCGACAATACAAAACAAACAACGGCCGATTTTACACAAACTGTACCCATCATGACTGAAGCCCCTAAGCCAGAGATAGACCTACGCCGCTTTTTACTTCAAGAGAACTGGGCGGTTTAGTAAAAAACTTACAACCAACCGTGCAATACAACTTAGAAAATCTCGACCATACAAGGAGGTAATATAGATTAACACCTAAAATCATTAACAAAACTCACTTAAACAACGTTCAACATCAAAGGATTAAACAATGTTAAAACCAAACGGACACTTTCTTAATGCGAAAAAATCTCTCTTCGCCTTTATCGCGATATTCGCATCGGCCCTATGTGCGGCTGAAAAACCAGAAACCGCCGAGCTTATAAAAACACTAAAAACTGAGCAGCTGGTAAAAACCGCCGTCGTCGAAACCAACAAGTACCAAATGGAGAAGCGTTTAGTTGCATCTAACGGTGAAAAAGATAAAGAGCTAGAAGAAAAGCTGAACAACTTTTCCAGAAAGATGGAAAAACTTCTTGACTGGAATGAGATAAATACGCTTGTCGTAAAAAGCATTGAGTCAGAGTTTAGCCCAGAGGAAACACAGCGGCTCACTCAGTTCTTAAAAACAGATTCTGGTCAAATCTATGTCAATGAGTATCAAGCCGCTAGCATACCGATGAGTTTTGCGTTAGACGGTTTCGTCGATACGATTGTCGACCAAGCTTTTGATGATGGTAAAATCACACTAGAAAAAATTGAAGAAGGAAGTGACAGTGAATTAACAACAGCAAAAAATCTAATTGCTGCCTTAACGGTGCCCGAACAGGAAGCCGCCCTTAAAGATAAGCGCGAACAAATGGTAGGCTACATAGAGAAGTTTCAGGGCGAATCAGAAGGGGGCGATAAAAATCAAGCCGAGTCGGTTATAAAATCGTTTAATGCGCTTTTTAACTACGACCAGATCTTGCTGCAACAGGCGCAAGTACTAAAGCAAGAGATGTCCAGAGACGACATCAAAAACCTATTATCGTCGATTGAGTCAGACGACCATCAGGCCTTACTGCAGCGTTTAGCTAAAGCAAACAACGAAGCCACGCAAAAGTACTCCATGTCGCTAATGGGCTCTAAAGACCTGTCAGACCTTATTATGGAGTTAATGTAACACCATGGCACTGACAAAAATCACAAAACTGGCCGTAAAATTTACATGCCCCGCTACGCTAGCATTAATGATGTGCGCAAGCTACGGCCAAGCCGAGTGCACTTACAAAGACGCACAGGAAAAAATGTTACGCGCGGGCAATATTTTACAAGCTTACCAAAAGCAAAACGTGGAGTTTTTCGCCAACAACCAAACGCCCCCCGCGGCGCTAAACGAAACGGTAGTCACGATGGGAGAGGCGCTAGCAGCAAACGGCGTAAAGCTGTCTAAAATCGCCGACCCATTAAGCATCACCTATGAGACTCCGGTACCCAACCCAATTTGTGACGAGTACGACCGAATCATAGCGACCTATAAAACCGACGCACACAAAGAGGAGCCCATTGCGCTTAGCGCAAATACGCCTTTTCATTGCGAAGGCATCTCAGAGGCCGAGCTATGGGAACGTTACGGCACCATACTTAAATCACAGCCTGAACTTTTTGAAGAGGGGAAAATCACCAGAAAACAAGAAGACGAAATAAACATAATGCTGGCTGACTTTGGCAGTAAAATGACAACCGACTTTCCTGCCGCCTGCGACATCTTTTTTAACATTGAAGATAAGATTAAAAAATACCGTTAAATATAGCACCAAAAAAACGTGGGCCTTAAGTGGCCCACATTTTTTTAAGAATGTCCGTATAACACAACCAAGCGGCTAAAGGATTAACCCATGGAACGCATATACAACCTCATCAGCCCGCTGGACGCCGAGCAACTGCGCTTTAGTGCACTGCAAGGGCGCGAGTCACTCTCGCAACTGTTTCAGTTTGACCTGACGTTAACCAGCCCCAGTGGCGACATCACCCCCGCCGACTTACTCGGCCAGCCTCTCACCCTTGAGGTGGCTCTGGCCGACGGCGGTACGCGCCACTTAAACGGCCAGTGCACCGAGTTTCAAAGCCTGGGCAAACACGGCCGCCAGTACCTTTACCGTGCGCGCCTGCGCCCCTGGTTGTGGTACGCCACCCAACGCCAAGATTACCGCATTTTTCAAAACTCAAGCGTGCCCGACATGATCAAACAGGTGTTGGCCGCCTACCCGTTTGAGTGCCGCTTTAACCTGTGCGGCCGCTACCGCAACTGGGAGTACTGCGTGCAGTACCGCGAGAGCGACGCTAACTTTGTGATGCGCCTGCTCGAGCACGAGGGCATCTGGTTTTTCTTTGAACACAGCGCCGGCGGCCACACAATGGTCATGACCGACGACATCGGTCTGGCCAGCCCCGCACCCGCTTACGCCGCCTTACCGTTTCAGGCGGCCGGTGCCACCGAACCCAATAAAGACTTTATCGACCGCTGGCACGGCGCCGGCAGCGTTACCTCGGGCAGTTATCAAGCGCGTGATTACAACTTTGAGCAAGCCAGCGCCTTGCTCGACACCCAGCGCGCACAACCCGCCAGCCATCCGTTTGGCAAACTCGATGTGTTTGACTACCCGGGCAGCTACCCCCACGTGGATGACGGCGACGGCTACGCCAAAGTACGCGTCGAGGAACTGCGCAGCCCCCATCAGCGCAGCTATGGCAAGGCCTCGGCGCGCGGCATTGCGCCCGGCTACCTACTCACCCTGGAGCAGCACCCGCAGGCGCACCACAACCAAGAGTATTTAATGGTCGCTTGCGATTACGACTTTCAGGCCAACGATTACGAGGCCGATACCGGCGCCGCACCGTTTGTGATGCAAGTACAATTTGAGGCGCACCCTAGCAGCGAGCCCTACCGCCCCGCGCGCCTTACCCGCAAACCCCTTACCCACGGCCCCGACAGCGCCGTGGTCAGCGGCCCCGCGGGCGAAGAGATTTACACCGACGAGCACGGCCGGGTTAAAGTCCACTTTCACTGGGATCGTTACAGCGGCCGCGACCAAAACAGCTCCTGCTGGATTCGCGTCTCGCACCCCTGGGCCGGCGCCGGCTTTGGTGGTATTCACGTACCGCGTATCGGCCAAGAGGTCTTGGTGGATTACCTAAACGGCGACCCCGATCGCCCCGTGATTACCAGCCGTGTGTACAACAACCTACAACCCGCGCCTTGGTCGCTGCCGGCCAACGCCACCCAGTCGGGCTTTTTAACCCGCTCAACGCCCGCCGGCACCTGGGAGCAAGCCAACGCCTTTCGCTTTGAAGACAAAATCGGCCAGGAGCAAATCTGGCTGCACGCGCAAAAAAATCAAGACATCGAAGTCAACAACGACGAAACCCACTGGGTGGGGAACGATCGCACCAAAACCATCGACCGCGATGAAACCACCCAGGTAAAACGCGACCGAACCGAAACCGTCGATGGCAACGAAACCATCACCGTGCACAAAACCCGCACCGAAGAAGTCGACGGCGACGAGACCATCACTGTGCACAGCAACCGCCAAGAGCGTGTCGATAAAAACGAAACCATCAGCATCGGCGACAACCGCACCGAAGAGGTGGGTAAAAACGAGAGTATTACCATTGGTGATAGCCGCAGTAAAAATGTGGCCAATAATGAGACGGTGAATATTGGTGTCGACCGCAACGCCGACATCGGCAAAAGCGATACCCTCAGTGTAGGTAAAAACGCCACTTTGAATGTCGGTGGGCATCACAAAGCGAGCATCGGCAAAACCAGTATGCAAACGGTTGCTCTCGCGCGCATGGATAACGTTGGCGCCGCCTATAGCTTAAATGTCGGTGCGTTGATGAACACCATTGTTGGCCTGAATCAAACAGAACAAATAGGCCAAAGTAAAACCACCAAAGTCAAAAAGAACACCACCATTAATACCGGTGAAGATCTGGTGCTAGAGGCGGGAAACTCCATCACTTTGCAAGTCGGTAAAGCATCGCTCGTTTTAAATAGCAACGGCAACATTACCTTAGTCGGCAATGAGGTGACACTCGAGGCCAGCGGTCCTATGCAGATCACCGGCAGTGATATTGATTTAAACTAGGCGCGAAGACGAATCATGCAACTGACCAACTTAACGCCCTTTAGTGCACTGTGCTTTAGCTCGGTCGATACGCTCGACCGAGCCTGCGATACTGTAGTCATACGCGTTGGCTACCATATAACGATTGATCCAGCGAGTGGTGTGGCATCGTTAACAGTGCGCGATACCGATGCCGAGCCACTGCAATTAGAGGATAGCTACTGGGGGCCTGTGGCTGCACATGCTAACGACCCAACCACACCAAGACCTGACGAAGATAAACCCTTTTACGAACACAACCTACGACAAGAAACCGACTTAGCGCCGTTCAAGCCGTGCTGCGATCTGTTGGTGGTGGGCAGCGCTCACGCCCCACAAGGCAAACCTGCCAAACGCTGGCCTATCAAATTACGCCTGCAAAGTCGCACCCAAAACAGCCCGAGCATCACCGTGCCTGTAATCGAGAAAGTGTTAGAGGTGTCACCTCCGGGGGCGTTTTATCACGGTGTACTGGGCTGGACGCTCAAGCGCGATAAAAAAGCCCTTAAAGTCCCCCTGCGGTGGGAATACGCCTTTGGTGGCAAGAGCCAAGTCCCCAACCCAAAGCACCTGACCGACGCTACCCTGCCCGAATGGCTGCTTAACGAGGTTTGTTATAGCAACCCGCTGGGGGGCGGTTGGATGGACAAACGCCACGCTCGTTTAGCGCGTAAGGCCAATACCGCCCTACCCAAGATGTTAACCGCGCCGAGCATTTTTTACCCGAAGCAATCACTGCAAGAGCCTGTGCGGATCAAGCACCCCAAAGACGTTACCACTGCACGCAAAATGGCCGAGGTAGCGGCCGGCTACCCGCTGCAACCGGCGGGGCTGGGCGTGGTCAATCGAAGCTGGGCACCGCGCTTAGCGCTTAGCGGCACCTATGACGAACGGTGGCAAAAAACACGCTGGCCACTACCGCCTAAAGACTTTGACGAACGCTACTGGAACTGTGCACCGCTTGACCAGCAGGCACCATGGCCCAGCCCCGATTGCACGCTAGAGGCCTGGCACCTGTTTGACCCAGCCGTTGCCCCAACCGGTTATGTGGCCATGCAACTGCCCGGGCACCGTGCGTTTGTGATGGCGCGTCTCAACAACGGTACACCACTGCCGCTGCCCGCCGTCATCGACACCTTAGTGCTCGACACAGATCAACAAACCCTGAGTGTCGTCTGGCGCTGCCGGATCCCCAAAAACCCATTAATCGCCAGCCTTGAGACACGCTTCGAAGTCGACCCAAGCGCACCTTTGTTAAAATGGCGGCCGCATTTACAAGGGCAAGAAACCTCCGCGATACAAACAACCCGCAAGGAAGCCACAACATGACCAACAACCTCACCGCCCGCAAAGACGGCCAGTGGCTGGTTATCAGCATGTTACCGGACGTGTGCAAAACGCCTATTGGCGGCACCGATGTGCCGGTACCGTATCCCATCATTGCCAAATGCGGTGATGCCGCACAAGAGGTGCCCCATGTGCGCGCCAACGGCATGCCTTTTATTACCTTAGCCAGCTATCTACCCACAACCACAGGGGCAGAGCCAGGGGTTAAAAAAGGGTTAGTCTCTGACACCGTGGGCGGCACCGCATCGTTTAAATCTGGGCAACACAGCTCCACTGTTAACGCGGACAAACAGCGCATCCTACGCCACGGGGATTTGTTTTGGATGAATGGTGAGGCTACGGGTAACGCGCCCTCACAACCAAAACCGTCACCAGTAGAGGCGCGCAAAGCACGCTATCAAGAGCGAGAGGACTTAATCGAAAAAAACGCCGGCAGTACCGACCCGAATATCATTGCGGCGAGCGAGCGACTCAATCTCAACAACGACAATATCCTTCGCGCTGAAGCCGCCGAGTATGTGTACAAGGTGGATGAGTTTAATCGCGGACACACCAAAGCATTACCTGAGCCACCGGTGGGTTTAGAGCTGCAAGACCCAAGTAAAATACCTGGGCTTGAAGATGCAACGTTTATGAGTGAAGAATCAGGCTTCGGCTCGGCGCTGTTTAAATCTGAGATTAATGGCGAAACAATGCTGACCTACCGCGGCACCAATAATAGCGTTACAGGGCTTTTAGACTGGTCGACCAATGCCAAACAGGGGTTTGGATTTGAGACCGATCAATATACTGAAGCAATGACATTAGCCAGAGAAACAAAATTTGCTCTAGAGAATTCGTTCACCATCGTGGGACACTCATTAGGTGGCGGTTTAGCCAGTGCCGGAGTCGCGGCCACCGGTGTCGAAGGCTATACATTCAACTCTGCGGGACTACACCCAAACACCATAGATGGAACAACAGGTCTCAGCGAAGGGCAAATTAGTGCACTAATAACCAGCCAATATGTTTCAGGCGAGGTATTAACTGGAGTGCAAACCTATACCAACCCGGTGATTAGCGGTTTAGCGGCCGAGTTTGGGGCAAAGGAAGGTGGCGCGCTTGGTGCCGCAGCCGCCACCGTCGCAGCCGATCAACTACTGAAAATCCCCGGAGCTCTCGGTGACATGCAAAAATTAGACAGCGTCGAAGGCGGCAGCCCCCTCAGCCGCCATGGAATGGATCAAGTAATCGATGGCATTGAAGCTCAAAAAGAAACGGATATTGCCACCCTTCAAGGAGCATCACCCGAATGACCCCATCCAAAAAAACATCGATAACTTCTATCTATCGGTTTTGCATAACTTTTTTTCTTATTTTTGCTTTAAGCGCCTGCTCAACACAAGGATTCACCATGAAGCCGTCTGATTACTTCACTCCGGAATACGTTCAGCTCATTAATCTCATTGAAAAAGGCAAAAAAGAGCAGGCTCAAGCGCTTATCGACCAAGGTCTCCCCCTCGACATATACGGCAAATATGGAATTACACCTCTATTTTGGTTTATCGCTACCAATGACATATCAGGTACCGAGCTAGTTTTGGAGCTAGGAGCAGACCCCAACCTTCCCGAAAAACAATACGGTAATACACCATTAAATAAAGTTATTGGAGGAGAAACCAAGTACGACGTATGGGTTACATTATTATTAGAATACGGTGCCGATCCTAATATTGTAGACAGCACGGGCCGACCGCCTCTTTTTAGAGCTGTAGTGGGTAGCAGCCTCTCACAAATAGATATACTTATTAAGCATGGAGCGAATGTAAACCTCCACGATAAAACGGGACGTAACGCCGCACTGTACGCCGCATTTCTAAACGAATATAAACTGGTATACCATTTAATCGAACAGGGCGCTGACCCATTTAATTACAGCCAAGGCGGCGCTGACATCGCATGGTGTATTAATGATGCTCTTAACGTACCGCTGATTAAAGCCCCCTCAGAAAACTACGATTGGGCCATGAAAGTCAAAGCTCACCTAGAATCCCAAGGCGTTCAATTCCCCCCGCCCTCTCCTGCCAAAGTGCGTGCACAATGGGAGAAAGAAGGTCGCTACGACTAATAAAGAATCCGGAAACCACTTAATTCTCAACGTATCGGAATCAGGAATGCCCTAAAGGGCTCTCAAGGACAACGGATTCATGAGTAAAATCCAGCTATCAGTAGAGCCACCCTCTCTGCAGATCAATGCGCTGACCAGCGAAGTCACCGAGCACCAAGGGATGAAGATCATCAATCGCCCTGAAGGGGTGATTATGGCATGGGAGTCAGAGCCTGAATTCGACGTTAATGCCATGGCCGAAGCCAACGGCTTTAACGACGTGATGCTCGAAACCACCCAAGACATGATGACCGGCGAGACGCGCAGCGTCGCTAGCGTAAAGATGAGCCATGAAGAATATGAGGAATTTAGAAACCAACCTCATGCCCGCACCATGGAGCTTCCCACTATGGTGCCAGAGGCTACCAGCAACACACTGGGGCAACTCACCTTTATGCCGTCACTTAGCAATGTACGGGCAGAATACGCCAACCCGCCTGAACCACCACCCGAGGAGCAGACACCTGAGACCGACAACAGCCAGCCCAATGAACACTTACAGACGTTGATCGATGAGTCCGAAGATGAACGCAGCTATTGGCAGCGAACAAAAGAAGGAGCCGCATCGGCATGGAACAGCACGCAACGTATCGCAGAAGCCTCGTGGGATAACCCCGGAGAATTCGGTAAAGGCGTATTAAAAGGAGTCGGCAACCTTCCCTCGGATCTATGGAATTTAGCGGTAACTGCCTCTAAAGCCCAGAACGGCAAAATCGCATACAGCTATCTTCTCGATAAAATGGCACTATTTAACTATGAAGATGGCAATCTAGCGCGTGCGAATAGCCTCGCGAGTCAATCGGCCAGCATTCTAGAATCGGGGATCGTCGGGGATATCTTTGAGCTCGACAATGACGCTCAAACAGGTGGTAGCATCGCCTCCATATTGGTTCCCGTCGGTACGATAGTAAAAGCTCCAGCCAGCGCTGCCAAAGCGGCGCGAGGGAGAAAAGCGCTAGACACTGCCGCTGACACCGCTAAAATAGCCGACACGAGCAGCGATGTACTCAAAGCGGATAAAACAGCTGACCCCAAAATAGCCGATACCGCCAGCAATGCCAGTACGGCAAAAAAAGCACCTGACGCGAGCGCTGCCAGTAAAGCCAAAGAACCCACAGGACCAGCGGGAAACGGCGGCAAGGTTAAAAAGAAACAAAAAGTCATCCGTACCGCAGCGCAAGATAGAAAAGAAATCACAAAGCTATCCAATGAGGCCAATGTTGCCAGAAAACATGGAGATTATAAATTAGCTGATAAAAAATTGGCTGAGGCAAGAGAAATCCTTAAACCACACATACCTCAAAAGCCCGGTGACACATGGGATGGATTTATTGAAAGGCTTGACGTCAGCACACCGAAGGATGGTGCGACCCTGTGGTCTGGCAGCCAAACCTCTGCGCAACAGTTTGCAGAGAGTATTGGCGGCAGCACACTCGAAGGTACCCCTGGCGGCAGGGTTATTGACGGTTGGAGCGATATAAAAAACATACCTTGGGAAAGTGAAGTAGGTCAAGCAGCCGGTAGTGGTGAATTATGGAATGGTGTATCAAGAAAATTTGCCAATTCGGCAACAGGTGAAATCCATGTTATTCAAACATCTAAAAAATTATGGGACCAAGGCACCGTATGGCACAACACCGAAAAACCTATTATTCGAGATTCATACTCAACCGGAAGGATAACTAATGTTAACATGCATGTTCTTAACGGGAAAAACCAAGCCATACCATTATCAGAAAACTACGTAAACGACTTACTTGACCTAGAAGGAATCCCTCGATGAAAGATGATTTAAATATCAGCCCAGCCTATCAACACTTTCTGGATTTTTTTACCTTAACGCAACTAGAGCGACTTCAGGGGCTAGATTCAAGTTACTTTTCTTCCATGACGAGCGAAGAAAAAAATAAAGCATTCAATTACCTCAAAAGCAATCCAAATTTTACGCATCATTTAGAAAATCTTCGAGGCCTTTACTTGTGCGACTCAGAAAAAGCTATTAATCTTTTTAAAGAGGAACTAAAAAAAGAGCCCAAGAGATATCCAGAGCAACGTGATAATGACATAATCATGCACGGAAGAGTATTCATGAGCGGTTACGTATGTAACTATAACCCTACAAAAGAAAACATAAACGATTTGGTTTCTCTAGATGTAAGAAGCTCCAACGAAGAAGTTCGTAGCTTGAAGTATCAGCTCATACCTTCCTCACCAACAACAATTGAAGCCATTAACTACCTAAAAGAAACTACGATAGATGAAAAATCAACACTGCCTGCGGCTACATCCACCTCAACACTTATGGCAATGTACGGCTTAAAATTTAAAATGAATGATAAAAATTATTTAAAAATATACCGTGGATTAAGAAGCTTAGAGAAAAAAGAAAATCTAGCAGCCTTGAAAAGGCTAGAGAGCCTTAAAGAACCTGTTCTAATTGTCTAGTGATGCTTCTGACGAATAGAAATCTTGTTCTATAAACACTTTAAAAGCCGCTGGATTAAAAAATTACAGGCATTCAAACAAGGAAAATTACGCCTTCTTGTAATCCCCCCAATAATCCACAACCTTGAATTCTACCGGTCATTGCAACACCCCATACTACAATGAGTAAAGAGGTGGTAAATGCAGGAGTTTGATAGGATGAACGAGGTGAAAAAGGCTGCTATCTGGGATCAATAGCAAAAGGACCAGCCCATGAGCGTGATTGCACGCTCAGTGTGTAAGTCTCCCGCGACGGTATTTTCGTATTTGCGTTATCATGGGGGAATTAAGCCTCGACCAAAAAGGCAGCGATCTTCGGCTCTCAGGCTAGAAGAGCGAGAGGAAATATCCAGAGGCGTAAGCCGCTGGCCTTAGCTTGAGAGCAATTGCTGAACAACTTTCCCGAAGCCCCTCGACGATAAGTCGCGAATTGAGCAGCAATGGTGGTGTCAGTCGATATCGGGCTACAGAAGCTCAATCAAATGCAAAGAATCGCTCTAGACGACGCAAAGTATGCCTGCTCACACAACATCGGCGACTGTATCGCATAGTTCGAGGTAAGCTGTTGCTGGATTGGTCGCCTGAACAAATATCCGGATGGCTAGAGCGAACTTATCCTGATGACAAGAGCTTGCGTGTGTCGCACGAGACAATCTATAAAAGCCTCTTTATTCAGACTCGGGGTATATTTCGCAAGGAATCACGTATACATTTGCGCACCAAACGAAAGTTTAGGCACGCGAAGCCGCATTCTCCAGCAGGTCGCGGCCATATCGTTGATATGGTGTACCTATTAGTGAGCGCCCTTCAGAAATTGAAGACCGTACTGTTCCAGGACACTGGGAAGGTGACTTGATACTGGGGTCAAACAACAGTCAAATCGCAACACTAGTCGAGCGGAAGACTCGGCACACGGTCTTGATTAAAGTAAAAACCAAGAAAACCAGCGACGTAGTGTTAGCGCTTTCTAGACAGATGAAAAAATTGCCGGCCTTGTTACAGCAAAGCTTAACTTGGGACCGAGAAACCGAGATGGCATCTCACGAAAATTTATCCATCGCTACCAACATCGACGTTTATTTTTGCGACCCGCAGAGCCCTTGGAAACGCGGCACCAATGAAAACACGAATGGTCTACTTCGGCAGTATTTCCCTAAGCGCAGCAGCCGCTCTGGATTTTCTCAGAAGGATCTAAACAAGGTGGCGCACAAACTGAACACAAGGCCAAGGAAAACGCTCGACTTCCAAACACCGACTGATATGCTTAACCAACTGTTACAGTGGCCGGTTGAATCCAAGGCGGTTTAAAATTGGGGGATTACACTTGCAAATTATGAAGCGGACTTTGGCCATAAAGCTTATGACCATCCTGACGGTTACATATGGCATCATCACGAAAACAAAAAAACATGCTACTAATTAGAGATGACGTCCATAACGCATTCCCGCATACGGGAGGAGCCTCGGCTGCCAGACACTCAGGAACAAACCAATGAACATAAGCTTTGAAATCAAGTTTCAGCCGACCAGCGAATCAGCAATTGCAGAGGCCGAAAAATATCTTAATTTTAAACTCCCTAGTGATTATCGATTTTTCTACTAGAGTTAAATGGTGGAAAACGGCCTGACAAAGGATTGCTTTCATATAAAGAGAGAGGCGGGCACACCAATGAAACACTAATTGATACATTTTTTGGCGTTGACCATAAAAAAGAGTCCAACATTAAAGACATATACAACTTCTACGTGTCAAACAAGAGAACTCCATCAAGCACCTTACCCATAGCTTCAAACATTGCAGGAAACCTTGTCTGCTTGGACTTCAACAAAACTACAAATGGTAAAATATACTTCTGGGATCACGAACTCGAGTGCGAACCAACCTAGGATAGAAACCTACTTAATCTGGCCGGCTCTTTCAACAATTTATTAAATAAACTAACAAAAGGCGAGGACTAAAGTCAGTGACTATAATTCAAAAAGAAGTTTGTTCGATAGAGAATAATTTTAAAATAAAACTACCAAAAGAATACCGAGACTTCATCATGAAAGGGAGTCTAGAGAAGTTAAAAATGCATAGATTTGTCACCAAAGATAAAAAGGTAGAATCTATAGTAAAATATTTTTTTAGCCCAAAAAAAGATTACGACGATGATTTGTATGGTGAGATTCAGGGTTTCACTCTAGACCAGAAAATACCTATAAACTTAATCCCAATCGCCATAACCCCCGCAGAAAATAGAGTGCTTCTATCTATTTCAGGGAAGGATACAGGAAACGTTTATTATTGGGCTTGGGATGAAGAACCTGAGCCGCCAACACAATCATATCAATTCATGAGGCTCATAGATAACAATTTTGACGATTTTTTGAACTCTCTTCATGAAATAGAATAGACTCACATACTCCCCAAGATCTAGCCGTGCGGTAGTGTTCAGAATTCTGTGTCATTTCTTTATCATTAGCAAAAAAGAGATGACACAGAATTCTGAACACTACCAGAGGATGAGAACCGTCGGCTCAAGAAGATGTACGCCGAAGAGCGTCTTAAGGCCGAGCTACGACAGGAGGCCCTTGAGGGAAAGCTGTAAAGCCATCTCAACGCAAAGAGATGGCGCAACGCGCGATCGAGAGACACGGTATCAGCATTCGAGTTGCCTGTGCCACCCATAGCATCAGTGAGAGCTGTTACCGCTATCAACCAAAGCTCGGTGGTGAGAATGCGTTAATAGCGGACTGGTTGTTACGCTTAACGGAGACCCACAAGCGGTGGGGCTTTGGGCTGTGTTTTCTGTACATTCGCAATGTGAAGGGGTATGGCTGGAACCACAAACGGGTGTATCGCATCTATCGTGACCTGGAGCTTAATTTACGCATTAAGCCTAGACGCAGGATTAAGCGTGACAAGCCTGATGCGCTGAGTATTCCTACCGCCATCAACCACGTGTGGTCCATGGATTTTATGTCCGACAGCTTGAGCGATGGCAGGAGCTTGCGCACATTCAATGTAATTGACGATTATAATCGTGAGTGCCTGACGATTGATGTTGACCTCTCCATGCCGTCGCTTCGAGTGATTCGGGCGTTGGAGCAAGTGATGGAGTGGCGAGGAAAGCCCGCTGCTTTGCGCTGTGATAATGGGCCAGAGTATATTTCTGGGGCTTTGGTTAACTGGACTAATCAACATCAGATTACACTGCTTTATATTCAGCCAGGCAAACCGACTCAAAATGCTTATGTTGAACGTTTTAACCGTACGGCCCGACACGAATGGCTCGATCTGCATGACTTCGCTAGCGTTGAACACGAACAAGAGCTTGCGACTCGATGGCAATGGCAGTACAACAATGAACGGCCGAATACCTCAATCGGAGGTGTTCCGCCACGGTGGCTACTACAGGCCGCATAACCCTCTACTTTTAGCAGCTGTTTAAAATGGCAGGGTGTAGTGGTCAAGTAAATTTGGCCACAGTTTAGGAGGCTGCCCAGTACAACTGCTCGGCTGCATTTGGGCTCGCTCCATTGTTGTTTCTGTGTGGTCTTACCTGGCTGTAGTAGCCAGTGATGTATTCAGTGATCGAGCGCTGGGCCTCGCCAAAACTTTTGTAGCCGGTTGTCGGCATCCACTCCGTTTTTAAGCTTCTAAAGAAACGCTCCATTGGTGCATTATCCCAGCAATTACCACGGCGACTCATGCTTTGCTTAATTTTGTAGCGCCATAATCGCTGCCTGAATTGATGACTCGTATAATGACAGCCTTGATCAGAATGAAACATCACACCGGCAGGCCGACCTCGGGACTCGTAAGCCATCTCCAGGGCTCGCCCGGTCAATTCACTATCAGGCGACAATGACATCGCCCAACCCACCGGCTTCCTTGCGTATAGGTCCAACACAACCGCCAAGTACGCCCACCGTTCACCAATCCATATGTAGGTGACATCACCACACCAAACTGTATTGGGTTTTGAAACAGAAAACTCTCGGTTTAGAGTGTTCGGTATCGCTATATGCTCTTGGCTCCCCGTTTTATAACGATGGGTGGGAAGCTGGCAACTTACCAGCTCCAAGGCTTTCATCAACTTGCCCGCACGGTACCGGCTCAAAGGCATCCCTCTAGCCGAGACTATGCTGGCAATGGTTCGCGCTCCAGCGGAGCCTTGGCTTAACCCGTGCGCCAAACGAACCTCACTTTGTAGCTTTACTTGCTCCAAACTCGGCGTCTTGGGCTTGGCCTGCCAATACTTGTAGCTGCTGCGATGGACTCCGAACACCTCGCAAACTCGGGCAACGCTGTAGCTCTTCTTGAGGTTCTCAATTATCGAGAATTGTTCAGTGAGTCCGACATCAAGAGAGCGGTAGCCTTTTTTAAAATATCTTTTCTTCCTCTATGCGCTGAATTTGACGTTCAAGTTCTCGTATCCGGCGCTGATCTGGCGTCATGGGTGTCGCGGCAGGTTTACCGCCTTCACGCTCCAGGCGAAGCTGTCTAACCCATTTGTCCATTGTAGATAGCCCGACCCCCATCGCTTCAGCAGCTTCTTTAACTGTCCGACCTTGATCGACTACCAGCTGGGCCGATTCCAGTCTAAACTCGGGGCTAAAAGTTGGTCTTGTTCGCTTGTTCATTGGTCACCTATGTGTCTAAGAAGTGATCATATCACCTCTAATTAGGTGGCCAAATTAACTATCCCACTACAAGGCGCTCATCACTATGACCGTAGGTTATCTACAAGGATGTAGTGTATGCAGATAACGCAGGAGCGGTTATCTGTCATCGGCAAGCACCGCGGTGTTACGCGGGCCACATAAAAAAATACCCCGAACCATTGCTGGTTCGGGGTACTTTAGATTAGAAGCTTGACGATGACCTACTCTCACATGGGGAATCCCCACACTACCATCGGCGCTGAATCGTTTCACTACTGAGTTCGGAATGGGATCAGGTGGTTCCAATTCGCTATGGTCGTCAAGCAAACAGGTATGATTGGATTTCGGTGTTACCTCCCGAGGGAGAGCCTACTGACACAATCAAATAGGGTGATGAATTAAGCTGCTTTTTACTCTATAAGGTGCTGAGGACAGTCTGTGTATGTCTCACTCAAGTCCGATGATGTATCACGTTACTTTCGTAACCCATCAGTCGTTTCTGTTATATGGTCAAGCCTCACGGGCCATTAGTACTGGTTAGCTCAACGCCTCACAACGCTTCCACACCCAGCCTATCAACGTGGTAGTCTTCCACGGCCCTTTAGGGGATTCAAGATCCCAGGGAAAGCTAATCTTGAAGGAGGCTTCCCGCTTAGATGCTTTCAGCGGTTATCCCGTCCGAACGTAGCTACCCGGCAATGCTATTGGCATAACAACCGGAACACCAGTGGTTCGTTCACTCCGGTCCTCTCGTACTAGGAGCAACTCTTCTCAACTTTCCAACGCCCACGGCAGATAGGGACCGAACTGTCTCACGACGTTCTAAACCCAGCTCGCGTACCACTTTAAATGGCGAACAGCCATACCCTTGGGACCGGCTTCAGCCCCAGGATGTGATGAGCCGACATCGAGGTGCCAAACACCGCCGTCGATGTGAACTCTTGGGCGGTATCAGCCTGTTATCCCCGGAGTACCTTTTATCCGTTGAGCGACGACCCTTCCATACAGAATCGCCGGATCACTATGACCTACTTTCGTACCTGCTCGACGTGTCAGTCTCGCAGTTAAGCTGGCTTGTGCCATTACACTAACCTCCTGATTTCCGACCAGGATTAGCCAACCTTCGTGCTCCTCCGTTACTCTTTGGGAGGAGACCGCCCCAGTCAAACTACCCACCATACACTGTCCGCGATCCCGATAAGGGACCTGCGTTAGAACCCCAAACATACCAGGGTGGTATTTCAAGGTTGGCTCCACGATGACTAGCGTCACCGCTTCAAAGCCTCCCACCTATCCTACACAAATAGGTTCAGAGTTCAGTGTAAAGCTATAGTAAAGGTTCACGGGGTCTTTCCGTCTAGCCGCGGGAACACTGCATCTTAACAGCGATTTCAATTTCACTGAGTCTTGGGTGGAGACAGCGTGGCCATCGTTACGCCATTCGTGCAGGTCGGAACTTACCCGACAAGGAATTTCGCTACCTTAGGACCGTTATAGTTACGGCCGCCGTTTACTGGGGCTTCGATCAAGAGCTTCGCCGAAGCTAACCCCATCAATTAACCTTCCAGCACCGGGCAGGCGTCATACCGTATACGTCCACTTACGTGTTTGCACAGTACTATGTTTTTAATAAACAGTCGCAGCCACCTGATC